>NZ_JBBOUK010000008.1 GCF_038006045.1 Exiguobacterium sp. FSL W8-0210 | reverse complement strand
AACACTGAATGTACTTCCTAGAGTATAGCCCGTTATACTCTTGTTCCAAGAAACGGGTAAGTAAAATCACTTTGTATACATCTGTTTGATTTTAAATCGTTAGTATACTTTGCAATCAATTGTTTACTGGAAGCCTAGATTTGGTTTCTTTTCAACTCTAGACAGTGTCCGTGTTAATGCGTGTCGGTTCGGTGGCGTAGGGTACCCCCTGCTGGTCGCAGGTACTCCCTTCCGCCCTCCGCTTCCGATACGCCTGTACATACGTTTCCTGTGTAGATACACGAAAAAGGACACCCAAGCCAAGGTGCCCCAGTTCTATTCAATTATGGTATAATCTAAGTATCAGCTAACTACTACTCTTGCGTAGTTTAACCAACGATAGACCTGTTGCCGCAGGTCTTTTTTTGCGTCTTCAAAGTCACCTTTTATATCAATTGGAAGAGGCATTGTGTACGTTTCAAGCATCTGCTTGTATTTTTTCCTTGTAGGAAACGAGAGATCAGCTAAAATTGTTTTCCCCTCAGGAGTTAATAAGCCCAACAGAATCAGCTTATCTGTCGCCTTAAGAGTATTCATGCCCAACGGTATTGTAGAGTATGGCACAGCATCGTTAAACGGGTTGTAAGAATCATCTTCCAAGAAGTTAGAAACTTCTTCCTTATCCAATCTTGCCTCAATTCTCCACCAATCCTCAGATGAGATAGTTTCCTCAGGCAATCCCATTTTGCTAGCACGTTCCGCACGTTTGTTGTAAGTAACGATTTGTAATTTAGAGCTAGCACCACCAACATAATACGTCTGATTGTCTCCAGCACCGCCCCAAAACATGCTACCCGGACGACCTAAGTAATCAATCCATCTCACACCTTCTAAATCTTCTTCATAATCAAACGCCAAGTCCGCCCGAGTACAATATACGTTTTTCAAGTAACCAATGATCGACCTGTACAAAGCGAAAATCTCAGAGTCTTTCGAGTGCTTAGGATTGAACTCAAAACGTATCTGAGGAACCTTAGCATCTTTTCTAGCTACTTGAATGATTCCCTTACCACCAGGAATCGTATAAGCATATTCGTAAGGATAAGCACTTCTTATTCTATTCAGCAAAACTCGATATTCTAGGTAACGAATAAGATTTTCTAAATCCTCATTCATATCTCCCAAAATAGTTAACCGGTCTAAAGAAAACGAAGTCATTTCATCACCAACTTTTCGCCTAATGTGGAATTAAAATCAAGTTAAAAAAGAAAGGAGCGAGGTCTGCAAATTAAAAAGTTTTTAGGGTTATGCGCCTGTTAGAGGAAAGCGCATTTTTTTCATCAATTTACTCCGTTTTTTTCCATAATCGTCTTCATGACTTGAATCAATCCATCAGGGTCTTCATAGCCCATTTTCTCAGCGATCTCGATGAATTTAGGTAAATCTTCTTCCATGTATTTAGTTTCTAACATGTATTTTTGAAGCACAAACGATGCCAAAGCACTCATATTATTACCTTGATTAGAAGCCCTGTCTTTGTACCATTGATGTACCTCTTCCGGTAAATAAATATTTGCTCTAGATTTTGTAGCAGCCATTTTAATCACTCTCCTTTTATAGTGCAATATTAACACTTTTTAAAGTGTATTTAAAGTCTTTTTATTTCACGTTCTATTTGACACCGGGACCCTGACCCCCCGAACCCCCAAAAACATCGTCCCCGTCGGGCTAAGCCCTCTCTGGGGCCACTGTCTTTGAGTGTACTCAGGGAGTCCGCCCGGTATAAAATAGCTTTCGCGACATA
>NZ_JBBOUK010000007.1 GCF_038006045.1 Exiguobacterium sp. FSL W8-0210 | reverse complement strand
GTATCTACACAGGAAACGTAGATACAGGCGTATCGGAAGCGGAGGGCGGAAGGGGGTGCCTGCGTCTAGCAGGGGGTACCCTACGCCACCGAACCGACACGCATAAACACGTACGCTGCATAGAATCGAAAAGAAACCAAACTAAGGTTCCAGTAAACAATTGATTACAATGTGTACTCCTGAATCAAAAGTATACTCTAGATCTAGATTAAAACAAATGTATACAAAGTAATTTCCCTTACCCGTCTCTTGGAACAAGAGTATAACGGGCTATACTCTTTGGGATTACCCCCTCCTACTAACAGGGGGGTGGACAATACATAGAGAAGTGACCTCCGTCTTACAGTCCGTTAGTGTTGCGGCCTTTTTAAACAGTACGCCCAGTGTTTATGTCGCGAAAGCTAATTGATAGTGAGTAGACCCCCATAAACACTTAAACCAGTGGCTCCCAGAGGGGCGAAGAACCTCGGAGGCGATGGTTTTGGGGGTTTGGGGGTCAGAGTCTCACTGTCAATTAGTCGTGAAATAAAAAACGTTGTAAACCCTTTCCAATACAGTTATGATTAGGCATAAGGGGGGTGCCAAAATGACAAAAGATAATAACAACATCAAACGTATCAATATTCGTATGCCGTTACCGATCTATGAATGGGTTCAGGAACAATCTGACTATCATGGTGTATCGGTTAACTCGTTCATCAACATGAAGATTTCAGAGATGAAAAAGCAAGAAGAAACCATGAAAGCTATGGCTATCATGACCAACGAAAGTGTACTCAAATTTTTAGAGGAAAAATCGTCAAAATAACCTATGCCTTATTAACTTGATTTTAATTAAACTTTACGAGAAAAATTGGTGAGCATATGAAAGATAACGGAAAAATCTCTTCAAGCTCTTTTGTTCGTGTAACTGAAATGAATCACATTGTTGAGGTTCAACATATGGAGCGCATGAATAGATCTAATAACATTCGGAAGTTAGACAAGGATACCTATCTAAATATTTCTACTGGTGAGGTATTGGAGTTCAAGCAGAGTGAAGTTCGAAGTGAGAGTTTTAATTCTTTGCGTCAAACATTCAAAAAGATGCGTTATCTAATCAATGCGAACTTCCTTGGTGAAGGGAACGAATTGCATATAACACTTACCTATCACAAGAATATGACTGATAGAAAAGTGCTTTATACTGATTTCGATAAGTTCATGAAAAAGTTCCGGTATAAGTACGGAAAAGAATACGGATCTATTGATTATATGACGATTGTAGAACCACAAGAACGAGGTGCCTGGCACCATCACTTATTGATTAGATTCAATGATTGTGTAGGACAGAGTATTTATGTACCTCCTAATGCGGTAGCTGAAATGTGGGGACATGGATTTATCAAGATTAAGTCCTTGCGTGGTGTCGATAATATCGGTGCTTATTTGTCTGCTTACTTAGCTGATGTTGAGTTAAAAGAGGATACGGATATTCAAAAATTAGATGGTGGTATCGAGGTTAAAACAATAGAGGTTGATGGTCAGAAAAAGAAGTTCATCAAGGGTGGGAGATTGCATTATTATCCTAGCGGCATGAACCTATATCGGAAGTCGAAAGGCATTGTTATGCCTGAAAGAAAAGACATGGTATATTCGGACATAAAAAAAATAGTAGGGTCGGCTAAACCCCACTACACCAAGACTATTGTCGTCGAGCAGGACGACTTTAAGAACGTAATAACCTATGAACAGTATAACACGAAACGTTAAAAATTGAATAGAACTGGGGCACCTTGGCTTGGGTGTCCTTTTTCGT
>NZ_JBBOUK010000006.1 GCF_038006045.1 Exiguobacterium sp. FSL W8-0210 | reverse complement strand
TTGCGAGGAATTGTCATTTCACGCAAGGATGCTTCTTTTTGACGATTTTAGAGCACGCGAGCGTTCGAGACCTCCCGGTACAATTCGATTTCTTCCGGGTGCTGGGCTTCCCATTCGAGATTTTGCAGCAGTGGGATTTGGATCGCCCCCTCCATCTCTGACATCAAGTTCGCCAATCGGACGTCACGGCGATTCGTGTTCGGATCCTCAAGAATTTCTTCGAAATCTTTTCGGAAGTTCGCTACGGTTTTCATCTGTTCGTCCTCCTCATTTTTGTTTGCGTACGTAGTCCTGCAGGACGCCTTCGACGAGTTCGTAGAGTTTCACGTCGTTCTCGAGTGCGATATGCTTCAGACGCTTGTGGAGCGTCACGTCGAGGTCGAGCGAGACCTTCTTCCGGATGATTCGTTGCGGTTTCGTCTCGATCTCGAAATAGCTATCGTCGAGTTGCGACTGTCCGGTCACCGGATCCACACGTAATGGATCCGTCGCTCGATTCTTTTTCTCCTTCACTCGTGTCGATTGGACGAAGTCCAGGACACGCTTCTGGGCGTTCGGATGGTCTCCAGCAATCTGCCAACGCTTCGTCTGTTGGTCGAACGTCGCCCCAGCCTGTTTCAAGGCTTCTCGTAGCTTCTCCTTACCCACTGGAGCATGCTGTTTCGCGATATCGAGGAACTTCATCCGTTTGTTGAGTTCCGTCACGTCAAGGATCGTCAGTTCCATTTCTCTCATGCGTCTCCCCCCCCCTTGCAATCTACACCTGTCTTGTTATTTAACCTCTTACCCTCTTAAGTTTCTACATTACAGGGCTAGACACCTGCATTTCTCCTTAACTTTCGCTCTTCTAGATCGTTCGGTAGTTGATATAAACGACCAACTCCAGCACCTATTTTTCTCTCTAGATGCCTGTTTAAGATTCTCGCTTTCCTGATCTACCGCACTTCGTTCCGGCGTTTACGCCTTCACTTCGCTTGCTGGCGCACTGCGGCATGTTGAATGGACTCGCTTCGCTCCCTCCTTCAACATCCCTCGCACGACACATGAACCCGTCGTTGATCTTCATCTTTCCGGCACTTTCTATTCCTTTTTTCATAAAAAAGACTTGTAGAACCTGAAGAGCGAGGACATACTGCGGGAGGCAGGCGAGGAAAACGGCTGGATGGGCAGACTAACCCCTTGCAAAAAGGAAAGAGTTAAATCTGCCCATCGGTGCACTGCGTCCAGTGTAGGACGAGGTATCCGTATGTCTAGGCGTTCCAAGATTGCAGGGGAGTCTCGCCCCTACGATATGACTCGCTGCGCTCTCGCGCACACAAGGCGTTTCCACGCCCTACCTTGCTGCCTTTCGGCGACTCGTCATATAACCCACTGTATGGCGGCCAAAAGCCGTCATATGTCGTGTCACAGCAATCATACAGCCGCCTACTAGGAAATTCCCCACCGTTTGTCGTGGGACTGCCTACGGTCTCGTACCATATGACCCCGTCTGAACCTCTCAACGATCTTTACCGTATCCCTTCGGGACTTAGGCTATGTACAGGGCTCTCCGTCCTTCCCCTGCTAACGTCGCATCACCTACTGGAACTGCGGTGATGACCGATCCATTCTACTGCGTCGGCTGGATGAACCTACTCGTTTAAAGAGCGAGTGCAGACCTCTTTCTATGTAAAACCAAAACAAAAAGGACATCATCCAATAGCGAGTTTCGTAAAACTTGCTACTGAATGATGTCCTTTTTCTGTACTAAAACCTTGAATGTTGAAGGTTTCCTTAGTATGATAAGGTCATCTAAGTTGAAGCCACGTTCGGTGTGTCTTCAACTATTCAATAGCAAGTGTTCCTGCACTCGCTATTCAAAAGCGTCACTTCGTTGATCATCTACTCGTTTCCCGACAAGTAGATGGGAGAAGTGGCGTTTTTTGTTGTGCCGTCCGTATTTTGTTACTGATTATTGTACGCTTACATCAATTTTCTGACAACATTTTATTTTTATCACACATCAAATCTCGATTCAAAAAAAGAGATTTCAAATCGTTTTTCAAATTGAAAATTCATTTTGAAAAATAAAAAAATACGATTGCTAGTGCTAGCAATCGTATTTTTTTGGTGGCAACCGCCGTGCCAAAATGCCGTTTTTAGTGGCACGCGGTGTGACCTTTTGGCGATTTTGATGATATCAGGGAAACACTAGGCTCCGCCTAGGCTAGCACACTGAGTGATAGCAGTTTCCCCTTATGCTCTTTTTCATCATTTTTAACTTTTTCATTTCAAGTGATCCTTTAAAGATGTTGCTACTTAATCTTTTTTCCAGTCGTAACCGATCACTGGATTTTTTAACGACGATCACTTCATAAGTAATATAGTCAGATTCATTCTCTTATCTAAATTCCAAAAAAATATTTTCTATTCTTTAAATCACACTTCATTTCTTTTATCGATATGTTCTGATTGTAATCTTTTTTTCTGAACGACTTTAAGTTCTGAATAGATAATAATCTTGTAAAATAATCAGCATAGTAAAAAAGTTAGGAGCATACCTAGTAGATATGCTCCTAACTTTTTCTGTTTTAGAAACATAGCTTAACTTAATAATTAATCGTTATACCTGATTTTTTCTTTCATCCAAGTTAGAGATGTAGTTCCAGTGGATTTGGCTTTATACATGGTTACAGCACCAGATGTTGGTGATACTTTATACAAGGCAAACGTGCCGTCAGGCTTAGGTGATTTTTGGACTTTTACTCCTGGAAGTATAGAGCTAAAGTCTCGGGAGGCTTGAGTGGAATCAGCATTTTTCACGTAGTTTTTAACTCCTGATTTAGTGACTTCCGTCAGTCGAGCAGTACTTCTAACTGCTCCCCATCCTATTGGAGTAGTTTTCGCACACAAAATTTCAACATCTGGATCTTCCATTTCGATGGAATCACTAAACCCTAATATATCAAAATCCGAAACAACTTCTTCTTTTTCAGAAAAAGGTCGACATGATGCTTGAACAGAATCATCTGAAAAAGAGACATTAAAGAAAAATAAACATGTCAAAAAAAGCGCTAAAATTTTCTTCACTATAAAACCTCCTTTTTATGTATGATAATACAAAAGAAGTCTAAATTGTTTGATTTTTCTAATTATAATAGGGGGTGTCATGTTGAATAACATAGATCTTGATTTTTTACTCAGCGTTGAAGACTACGAATTGGAATTGGATACGATGTCATTGAAGGGAAATGACCATTACGCGATTGATTTATATTTTTATGGAGCTGACGATGTGTCCAAGTTGATAATAGATGATCCTTCGCGAGACTATTTTTTAATGCGCTTTGAAAAGTATGCTGTGTTTATGGGAACTCTTCAAGAGCATGGAATCCTTGATGACGGACTCAGAAATCCCTATCCAATCGTGAAGCTACAAGAGTCGATTTTTGGTGAGTTTGCCGAGAAATATATGAAAACAAAAGAAATCTACACCGAACGTGGTGACCTGAATTTATTTGTTATCAGAACGCATGAACAAGAATTTTATATTCTTTCTTATAGTGATCCGATGGTCATAAATAATATGGCTAAGAGCGAGTGAAAAGTTTGTGAAAACGGTCGATTCCGACCGTTTTTTTCATGCTTGGCTCTGCGTCGTCGTCATCC
>NZ_JBBOUK010000005.1 GCF_038006045.1 Exiguobacterium sp. FSL W8-0210 | reverse complement strand
GTGATGCGACGTTAGCAGGGGAAGGACGGAGAGCCCTGTACATAGCCTAAGTCCCGAAGGGATACGGTAAAGATCGTTGAGAGGTTCAGACGGGGTCATATGGTACGAGACCGTAGGCAGTCCCACGACAAACGGTGGGGAATTTCCTAGTAGGCGGCTGTATGATTGCTGTGACACGACATATGACGGCTTTTGGCCGCCATACAGTGGGTTATATGACGAGTCGCCGAAAGGCAGCAAGGTAGGGCGTGGAAACGCCTTGTGTGCGCGAGAGCGCAGCGAGTCATATCGTAGGGGCGAGACTCCCCTGCAATCTTGGAACGCCTAGACATACGGATACCTCGTCCTACACTGGACGCAGTGCACCGATGGGCAGATTTAACTCTTTCCTTTTGCAAGGGGTTAGTCTGCCCATCCAGCCGTTTTCCTCGCCTGCCTCCCGCAGTATGCCCTCGCTCTTCAGGTTCTACAAGTCTTTTTTATGAAAAAAAGGAACAGAAAGTGCCGGAAAGATGAAGATCAACGACTGGTTCATGTGTCGTGCGAGGGATGTTGAAGGAGAGAGCGAAGCGATTCCATTCAATATCCCGCAGTGCGCCAACAAGCGAAGTGGAGGCGCAAACGCCGGAATGAAGTGCGTTAGATCAGGAAAGCAAAAATCTTATACAGACATTCAGAGAGAAAGAGGACTGGATTCTTTATATCAACTACCGAACGTTCTAGAAAAGCAAAACTCCAAGAAAGAATGCAGGTGTCTAGCCCTATCACGCAGAAAATTAAGAGGGTAAAAGGGAAGGTTAATAGTTGATTATTTGTTAAGGAGGATTTGAAGAAATGAAAAATATGGACTTAACGATTCTGGATGTCATTGAATTCAACAAACAAATGAAGTTCCTCGATGTAGCGAAAACGCATGCTCCAGTAGGACGTGAGAAGCTTCGTGAAGCGATGAAACTTGCTGGAGCGACGTTTGATCAACAAACCAAGCGATGGCATATCGAAGAAGGTCATCCGAATGAGAAGAAACGAGTATTGGATTTTGTTCAATCGAGTCGCATCACTAAACCGAATCAAGAGAAAGCGCAAGAGCCTTTACGAGTGGACCCTGTGACGGGACAATCTCAATTGGATGATGGCTATTTCGAGATTGAAACGAAGCAGGAAAAGGTCCTTCGTAAGAAAGTCTCACTTGATCTTGATGTTGCTCTACATAAACGTTTGAAACATATCGCGCTCGAGAATGACATGAAGTTGTATGAATTAGTTGAAGGTGTTCTACGTAACTATGTAGCAAAGAAATAATGCCACTGTTTTACTCCTGACTACTGTTATCGCCTCTTAAGAATAGGCTAAGTATATTGATGATCAGTCCGATGAAAGATATCGTCAGACCAATTTTTGTCCCTAATAGATAGCCATAGCCAGTGGAGCTATATGCGATCATTATTGCGACTCCGAAGAGTATAATCGCGATTCCTAATAGTGAATATTTCATCGTATTCCTCCTTATGTAAGGTCGAAGACCTTGAGTGTTTACTATATCGTATTTGAAGTTAAATTGACTGTTTCTATCAACGTTGCGTGAAATGACAATTCCTCGCAACGTTGACGACGCTACAGAGCCAAGCACGAAAAAAACGGTCGAAATCGACCGTTTTCACAAAGTTTTTCGGCTTATGCTTACTTATAAAAATCTTTTGGATCGGACGTGATGTGATGCAAAAAGAAGTACGACCATTTATTTTTACGCTGATTGTTTTAGTTGTTTTGATTGCTGCGTATCCATCGTATCGGATATTTTCTAAGCTCAGTACAGAGTCGAAAATCGAAAAACTCTTAGAGCAAAAAGATTATGATCAAGACATAACTAAAAAAGAAATGGAGTATGATTCGAAGACAGGAAGATACTTTTTAGAAGTCAGATACGAGAATGAACCTGACTATACTTACACGTACGAAGTGATCGACGATAAGATTTTAACGATTGCTTATGATCAACAAAATTCAGAAGTAACAACTGATTTAAAACACATCTTAAAATGAAAAATACTCAAAAATGGTGAAAAAGAGCATAAGGGGAAACTGCTATCACGGAGCGTGCTAGCCTAGGCGGAGCCTAGTGTTTCCCTGATATCATCAAAATCGCCAAAAGGTCACACCGCGTGCCACTAAAAACGCCATTTTGGCACGGTGTGTGCCATCTAAAAAGGAGATGCTAGAGAAAAAATGAGCCATTTTATAGCGACAATTTTTCGTGATTTAGCAATCAAAGGAATTTTTTCTGACGATGATCTTTTGGAAATACTAACTTTGAAAGGTGGTAACGCACTTGCACTTTTAGAGATAACTGATAGAGCCTCACAAGATTTAGACTTTTCTATTAGTCAAGGTTCTAAGCTCACGAAAGAAGAGCATGAGCCTAAATTCCAAAGAGCACTATCTCGAGTTTTTAGTGAATCTGGTTATCAGATTATAGACTTTAAATTTGAGATTAAACCTAAGAAATCAAGAGTACAGCTTCCGCCATATTGGGGAGGATACAGTATAGAATTTAAAGTCATGACTGAAGAAATGTTTGAATCTACAAAACATCTTTCCGAGCAAAAAAGGTCATCTATGGCATTAGAAATAGCTGGAGGGAAAAAGAAACTAGAGATTGATATCAGCTTAGAAGAATATACTGAACCAAGAATTTTAATGGAGTTAGACGAGTATCAGATTCATATTTATAGTCCTTTAATGATCGTATATGAAAAGATGCGAGCGTTATGTCAACAACTCCCACAGTACCCGTTAGCTTCGACGAACAAGGTGAGAGCCAGAGACCTGTATGACATTTACACAGCCATTCAAAAGTCAGAATCTTTATCTTTAAGAGAACAAATTACAGATCCAGAAAACATTCATATCGTACAAGAAATATTCAAAGCGAAAGAAGTATCGTTTGAGTTAATACCTCAAATTATTACTCATAAAGAAGAGATGAGACAGAATTTTGAAGAGGGGGTTCGGATTCAAATAACAGATCAAAGAAGCGTTCCTGATTTTGATTTTTTATTTGATTTCAATTTCGAACTCATGATGGAGGTCTATGACTTGTTACCTGACGAGTAATTATTATTACTCGTCAGGTAACAAGTTTTTTGGATAGTAAACGTTCGTTTGAAAATGATGTTTTTTATTCAAGATTTGATATCCTACGTACATTATGAATTCGTGATCTATATGGTCTTTTATTAATTTCATACTATTTGATTTATAACCATTCGCCACCATGTAGAAAGCAATTGGATTTTGGTAAGGGTATTTGTAGTCTATTTTTTTCAGGTATCCCACTAAGCGATTAACCGAGATATCTTCAGCAGCTCTTTTAAAAGCCGACATGATTTCTTCTGGTCCACCTGAATAACTAGGTCTTACTACACAATCTATGAGCGTTCTTTCAAGGTTTGTGACACGGACTTTCCTAGAAAGTTGTGGTGATTTTTTATTTATGATTCCTAAGTTCCCTGTGTACTTACCGTTCAACATGTGGACTAAATATTCGCGTCCTTCGTAATGGAAGCTTGCGATTTGATTTGTTCGTCTCATAGGTCTATTAAAAGCATAGTCTATTTTTTTTTGGGTAAGAATGTTTTGAGGGTCCACAGGTTTTTTAGTTTGTTCCCTGTTTATGAAAATTTCTTTAGGGACATTGTTTGTAAGGTCGTTTAAAAAAAGCGCGCTGTAATGCGATAAATAAGAATTGGGTAGTAGGCTTAAAGCGATCTCAAAAGGATGAACTGCAGTTTCGATTCCTTGAATCAAAACATATCTAGAGGTAGTTGAATGATTAGGCAATGTGAATTTCACTTTTTTTAAAACATTCAAGTCTATTAACGCAGTTACAAATTTCCCGTATCCATATGCGGGTTTTAATATCATAGATTGTTTTAATTGATTTAAAATCGCTATCAAGCTTACCCGAGAGAAAACAGATCCTTCTGCCAGCATAATTGGCAAAATAGTATCTAATTCTCGATACACTGCTGTTTTCAAAGGAACACGTTTGTTTGAAGACATTAAAATCACCTTTCTTTTTTTGATTGACCTGTTACTAGTATATATACTAGTAACAGACTATGTATTATTTTATTTACTTTAACTGTACTACTAGTATATATACTAGTAGTACACGCAACGTATCTCAAAAAAATAAATCGAGGGAGTACTACTAGTATATATACTAGTAGTACTTTTTCGATAGTTTTATTTTAAAGTCTTCTAAATAAAATGTTGTCAGAAAATTGATGTAAGCGTACAATAATCAGTAACAAAATACGGACGGAACAACAAAAAACGCCACTTCTCCCATCTGCTCGTTTGGCGACGAGTAGATGATCAACGAAGTGACGCTTTTGAATAGCGAGTGGTGGAACACTAGCTATTGATCGTTGAAGGCACATAGGACGTGACTCCAACTTAGATGCACTTATCATACTAAGGAAACCTTGAACATTCAAGGTTTTAGTATAGAAAAGGACATTGTTCAGTAGCAAGTTTTACGAAACTCGCTATCGGATGATGTCCTTTTTGTTTTGGTCTTACATAAAAAGAGGTCAGCACTCGCTCTTTAAACGAGTAGGTTCATCCAGCCGACGCAGTAGAATGGATCGGTCGTCACCGCAGTTCCAGCAA
>NZ_JBBOUK010000004.1 GCF_038006045.1 Exiguobacterium sp. FSL W8-0210 | reverse complement strand
ATGCGGACACTCGCTGCCTACGACGTGTCAAGGGAGCTCTTGAGGAAACTTTTATTCTCCGATCTTCAGAGAATAATACAAAGTTTTCGTCCCTTGATGAGGAGTCCAGGTCTAGGGGCTGGAGGATCCTGAGAAGCGAAGCGGAGGCTCAGGTCCTCCATCTCCAGCCCTGGTCAGTGAAGTGTACGCTCCGAGGTGCAAATCGGAAAAATGCTCTCGTCCGGCGTTGGCCGGACTTCCTTTTTTAGCACTAGCGTTAACGCTAGTGCTAGCATAATGCTTTTGATTTTGACCTACGCTCCGTGGCAGCCGTTAAACGATGGACAGGAACGTACGGATCCTAGCGCCTTGGCGCTTAGGAAACGTCGTTATCGGCCGGAGTAGGCTGTCAGCGGTAGTTAGGTCCTGTCAGCATGTATATGCGCTACAGGACCTTCTATGAGCCCAAATGTTTAAATATTTGTAACCAATAAATGTTACTATTTAAAGTATGAACATTTAGGAGGAATACCAGTTGAAAAAGAAATTTCAGGTATTTATATCATCTACTTATACAGATTTGATTGAAGAACGACAACGAGCGGTAACGGCTGTTTTAGATTCAAACCATATACCTGCTGGAATGGAGCTTTTCAAAGCAAATAATCAGGATCAGATGAAAGTAATTAGACAGTGGATTGATGAGTCAGATGTATTTATGCTTATTCTCGGAGGACGCTATGGTTCTCTAGATCCAGCTACTCAAAAAAGCTACACTCATCTTGAATACGAATATGCATTAGAGAAAAATATGCCGATTTTCACACTAATTTTAACTGAACAAATGATTAAAGATAAATATACAAATTCAAATCGGTCTTTTGATGATTTTCGCGAAATTAAAAGCCCTAAAAAACTGGCTTCTTTTATTGAACAAACTAAAACTGGTAGTGTTGTAAAGTATTTAGAGAATATTTTTCAAATTGACTCAGCTGTTATGGGTTCATTGAGATTTTTTGAGGATGACGCAAACATCGAAGGATGGGTCAGAAGCAATGACTCTTCTGCTGATAATCAATTATTCATACAACAAATTGAAGAACTAAAGTCTGAAATATCGCTTTTGAAAAGTGAGAACAGAATTTTAACCGAGCAAAACGATTTTAGTCGTCGTTCGTCTGGTCATGCTAGCGAATCAACATTAAAATTCTCACAATTGATGGATGTCGCTGCATTATCTATGGTTTCTGCCAAAGAATTAGCACCATATACAGGGATAAATGCTCATTTTACTGATATGTTATCAGTCCTTAAAATCAACCAAGTTCAGAAAGAAATTGCTTCAGATATTACTAATCATGAATCTCCAAATGATGTATTAAGATATTACATTTCGCAAAATTTGATAGGGTTCTTAAGTTCCAACCATTTAGTCAATCCATTTATGACGAGAAACTCTAACGACTCAGTTGCAGTTACATATCGACTGACTGGAGAGGGATTAAAATTCTTCATGGCTATTAATCAGGAAAAAGACAAACTTTAAAAATAGTATTAGTTTTAAAGTTTGTCTTCTCTGCTTACTAATTAGATTTAAATTTTAAAAGTTTTTTCAATTTTTCATAGAAAATACAATCAGAGTCATTTTCAATATCAATATTTTTTCGAAGCCATTCTTTCTTACCTGATTCAGAATAATAATCTTTTTCCCAAGTCTCTGAATGAACAAAAATAATACCATCACAAATTTCTAATAAAGGTGTCCATTGAAATCTCTCCCAACAAAGTTCAGTTACAAACTGAAGAAAATCTTCTTCAGTTTGTAACTGAACTACTTCTTCTTTTCCGTCGTTATATCTTATTTCTAGTAGGTTCATTATAGATTCTCCTTAGAACTGATTTACTAGCAATTAAGCTAGTAAATTAGTTCTTCCTTTCTCCTCTTTTGTCCAGATATTAATAAGGAGTTCTTGAACATTATCAATTGCTACTGATTCATATTGATGTGTTGTTACTCGCTCAAGTTCCCAATTAAAAATGTCATCAATGACATTCACTTTACTATCTGATTCAAGAATAAAATCTGTCACATGAAACAGATAATCATTACCTAAAAAATTCACTGAGATTTTTTTTCCTTTTCTATCGATATGATAACCAGTTCCTCCATATTCATAGATGAGCTTTTGCGAAATTTCACTTCTTAGATGTTCAAACGACGAATACATACGATTCACTCCTTTTGTAAATTCGAGGACCATCTCCCCTGTTCGAAGTCTGTTGAGTGAACGTGATGATTTTTTGGCAAGGAAAAGTGCAAAAAAAAATACGCTTTAGCGTAACTGATTGGAATATTTATTAGGTTCAGTGAGACTCCGGGGATCAGAGGAGTCAAAAATCTAGCGTAGCTATCAGAATTTTTGACGACGCATGAGGTCGAGGAGTTTCCTGGTTCTTATAAATCATGGAATGAAGGGTTTATTTTTCACCCTTGCCAAAAAATAATAGTGAACTAACGTGACAAGAACAGGGGTCCTATGCTTTTGTTTTTTTTACATCATCCAGGAAAATGAATAGCCTAAAATAAAACGCACGCTCGATGCGTGCGAAAAAATTAATTCAATAGTAATACGTAGTATTACTTCCTTTCGAAAAAAAGAGAAATGTAGCAATAGCTACTTTCTCCTTTCTTCTTTTAGATTATTTGACTGTTGCTCCAGTACGGAGGATTGTGTCCAATTCCCTTGTTATATTAAGTGCTAAATCCTTATCGAAGATCTCAATTGCATCGATTGTTGCTAAAAGACTTACAAACGTTTCTCTTAACTTTTCGTGTTGATTATTTTTCTGCTGCAGCTGAAAAATTTCACTATACCAAAGTGCTTCATTTTTAATTTCCTTTTGAGTCAACACTGGTTGAAGACGATGATCACTTTTAGTTTTTAAATGAGCATCGTTCTTTAAACCAAATGCATTTCTAAGGACACCTAATTGTACAGAAACGCTTATCCGACGTTCTCTACTATTATTCGTTTCTGTACATAATTTGTTTATGATGTTCATCAAAGTTGTATTATTCATGTTCAGTCTCCTGTTCACTTAAAGTCACCATATATGGATCCTCTGGATCTTCAATCTCTATCATTGCGTCACACTCTGATAAGTGCTTTAGAACCGGATATATATCAGGATTCACCTTATTTAGATTGCCTATTGTCGAGCTATGCGATTCTAGAATATCCGTGAAATGCTCTAATTCGTTATGAGTATCATAGAAACGCATTATAGTTGGTCCTGGACTGCTTACATTACAGTTTGCTTCAGCTGCTAACTCTTCTTTAATGATCTCTTGAAGCCCTTGCAAAATCTGTAGTTTACTTGAGTTTGAATGAATATAAGTTTGAAGTTTGCTCATTTCAATATCTATATCTAGCCCTACAAAGACCTTAAAATTAATTGAATCACTCATATAATGACCTCCTTAAAATTAGCATTAATGCTAGTGCTATTGCTAGCATTAATGCTTTTATAAAAATTATATACTTTCTAAAAACATCTCGAGATGTTCGGTAATTTCGTTTAGCGAAGAAGAGCAGTACACGTCTTTACTTAGCTTTTCTAAGTCGCGATAATCTACTGTAACATTGGACCACTTCTCAATCAGAACATCTTCTTTTTTAATTTCTAAATTTACTGGATCCATCTGATCGTTAATACCATAGCTCTCCAAAGCATTGAAAAATAATTCTTTTTGATGTGGTAACGTGAAATATTGTTTTCTTTGAATCGACTTACTGTTTTTTTTAGTGTTCATTCCCACGGTAACAGTCGCATGCATCATTTTAGTTTCCTCCAATTAGATAAGTGATTTTAGTACGGTGTAAGTGTCATTAAATCAAATACAGACTTAAGATCATCTAAAAGATCTTCAGGATCTATTCCCTTTAACTTTTGATCTAATAAGGTGGACCAATCTCCTTCTAAATAACTTACTATTAGTCTTCTTTCAAATGTCTCTTCTTCTTCGTCGTACTGATAATCTAATGTAGAAGCCGTCTCATTTTTAACGTTAGAGTACATTAGTTTTATACTTCCACACTCCTTACTTCTGTCTACTTCTCGAACATGAATCTGAGATAAATTTTCGTAAGTAAACGTCATGTTGTAAATTTCTTCGATTTCATCTTGTAAGTCTTTTGATAGCTTTTTAAGGTTCATGCTTTTCCTCTTTTCGTTTTTGATGTTTTCGAACTTGGTTTTTTCCGTCTTTGTCTCCTCGGGGCGCTAAAAGCCTCAATAAGGCTTATTTTTGCCGATTTGACACCGAATGCGGACACTCGCTGCCTACGACGTGTCAAGGGAGCTCTTGAGGAAACTTTTATTCTCCGATCTTCAGAGAATAATACAAAGTTTTCGTCCCTTGATGAGGAGTCCAGGTCTAGGGGCTGGAGGATCCCGAGAAGCGAAGCGGAGGCTCGGGTCCTCCATCTCCAGCCCTGGTCAGTGAAGTGTACGCTCCGAGGGGCAAATCGGAAAAATGCTCTCGTCCGGCGTTGGCCGGACTTCCTTTTTTAATGCTAGCGTTAACGCTAGTGCTATCATAATGCTTTTGATTTTGACCTACGCTCCGTGGCAGCCGTTAAACGATGGACAGGAACGTACGGATCCTAGCGCCTTGGCGCTTAGGAAACGTCGTTATCGGCCGGAGTAGGCTGTCAGCGGTAGTTAGGTCCTGTCAGCATGTATATGCGCTACAGGACCTTCTATGAGCCCTAATCATTCATAATCTAATGGTATACTTATTGTATGGAGGTGTATTCTTAATAATGCTTTTAAACCCTAAATCTAGTTACATTACAGCCTATTATGATTGTGAAGCCCATCTACAATTTTTAAAAAGGTTTATAGAGTACGCAAAAATTAATGATCCCATGATTAACTTTCCTATTCTGAGAGATTTAGCACTTACTGTTTATCAAATTGATACTGACTTTAAGTTTAAAACTAAGGATATGGACGTTATTCATAAATTACGTCATAAAATCAAGCTTGATAATAAAGCTAAAAACCAAAAAATATTTAAGGCCGTTCTAAAAAGACATACTGATGAATTTGGAACTAATACCAAAAATATAGGTGTGTATTTCAACCAATACGATGAACTCATAGGTAGTACCATGTATGAGATGTATCTTGTTGAGTGTATAGAGGCAAAAGTAATACGAGAGGACAAAACGCCACCTGCAGCTTATTATTTAGCAACCAGGCTTGCTAAATTACTTCCTGAACTCTCTAATAAGTTAAAAACTCATGTTCCACATGAATTTATACTCAATTTAAAAGAAGAGAAATACGTTCCTACCAAATCAGAAATCCTTCGAGATATGTATTACAAAGATACAAACCACTCGAACATTTTTATTTCAGAGGATCCTGCATATAACACTTTTATCTTTCGTCTATTACTCATACAACATGAATTGACCGTTTTAAAATGGTTTGTACAAGACTATTTTCCAAACATCAATAATCCTAATCTATTAGATCATTATTATCACCAGAGAATTATAACTATAAGATTTGACAGTATACTTAGCTCCTTGGGAACCGTTAAAGTACATTTACCAGAACGATTCAAAGATCTTAATAACAAAAGTAAATCAGACTTAAACTATATTCTTGAGAAATACGGATCTGATTCCAATATAAAATTAAAAGAGTATCGAAACACTCTCCATTACAACTTAAATGGTCCTAACTTTACAGACTTGTTTTTCACAAACAGTGAAAGCATATTAGACGACCAAATACTTTTACAGGATATGAATCATCTAACAGAGGCTATTGATTCATTTGTTGATACTGAAGAAATCAAAAATGAAATCGACTGGCAAAAGATACTGGGATCAATGATAAAACACTTCAGTAAACCATCTTAATCCTTCTTAATCCTTACAATATTTCAATCACCATACTCGTTGAAAAACACCTATTTATTCGTCCAACCACCATAGTCCAGGTCCTGGCAAACAACCACTTGTATAAATCAAGGTCAAAACAGACAGGCGGGATACGGTACCTAAGTGTTTTGGCAATTGACACATTAATTTTGAAGAATATTCTTTTGTCTTTTCTAATGCACATAATGCATTATACGTACCTCTAAGTAATTGAATCTTCTGCTTCTGTTTGGAGATCTCCAGCATGAAGTCCTGGGTCCGATAAATAACGAATCCAGCATATCTACCTTTCATTACATTACCTTTTAAATCTCTTTTTTTACGGATAATGAATTTAGATTTAGAGACTTTCTTAAAAGCACGAGTCAAACTTTTGACTTGTGCTTTTTCATGATTCATTTCTTCTGCAAGTTGTGAGGCACTAATCGACAGACTGCCCCCCTCCCCAACGGGCAACCTTTTTTCAAGGTGATCAATAGTGCGTTCTACAAGCTCTTCTATTTTTTCATAGGCACGTTCTTCTTTAGACTTTTTGTGCTTATAGTAACCACGTAACTGTGGACGCACGCCACAAATCATTTCAACCACATCTGGTCTTACAAAGTAATCTTTCTTATATGCACTTTTTACGGCTTTCTCAAGTCGTCTGTTACCCATAGGATAGGTAGCTTTTACATTTCGCTCTTTCAGCATTATAAGAGTATCCTCGAGCTCATATCCGTCTCTCTTAGCCATGACACTTAATTCAAAAGCTGCCATGTTTCGAGTTCCTTTTTCGTCCATATTCCAAAGAGCACGTCCTGCCTTGCTAGTTAACCATGATCCATTGACTGATGCATTACCACGCTTTAGACCTAATTCTTGAAACCACTCAGTAGCTTCGCTTTTAGACCAAACGTTTTCCTTTTCAAAGTACATAATTGTTTCTTCTCTTGGAAAGCGAGCCCATCCAAAAAGTGAGTTGTTCAAGTCAATTTGTAAGCCTTGTTCATACAAAGAAGAACGTAATGCTTCTCCAATAGCTTTTGCGTATTGAACAGCAGCAGCTGAACCGTACCACGCTTCATTATCTGCGAACACAACAAAAAATTGTACTCCCTTTGGAGTTTTTAAAATCAATGCCGGTTTACACGGGATTCCTGCTACTTCGAAAGCAAACAGGATTTGTTGTACTGATGTTTTTTGATCGATATCAAAACAATATGTTCTAACCCGTCTTAAGTTTTCATCAGCAATGTCAGATGGCTTTACGGCCTTATAATATGTATTTGGAGTAAAATGGGTTACTCCAGTATGACTATTGTTATGGTAATGCAAAACACCCTGTATACTTCGAGCAATATCTTGACCTCCTAAAGAGAGGTCAAAAATACTTTCTTTACTATAAGCAACCCGGATACTTCCTTGAGTCTTCAACTCGAAATCACACTTTTGTTTGATTGATCTCGGTACATTATTGGCATAGTTGTCATATAATCCAATTCCACGACCGAAAATAGTCTCTAAAACTTTTTGTTCTAAATACGAATGCTGTCTTACAGGACTTTTAGAAAGACTCGAGTTCATCAGACTTCTCCTCCAACTAGTAAGAAGAGCACACAAAAAGGGTATGCTGTTCCCGTTGATTTTTAGTAAAAGCAACAGAGAACATGCACACCCGTATATTGGAGGTCACGCTTTTTATACTTATAACCTTGTCAGACATGTTTAAGCATGCTAATATGAGGTCATAAGTATGTTAATTAGAACAGCAAATTCATCTCCCGTCCGGCCAAAGACAATTGAGTGGGTATGCATGTTCTCTGAGGACTTGAATCTATGATTCAGGTCCTTTTCCTTTATTCGATTTTAGTTTTTATATATTATCAAGCGTTTCATTTTTAATTTTCTTTGTAAAAAATATTCCATAATTACTCGCATTACATTAACAATACTCGGAAAAGCTATATAGGACAAGGTTATTTTTCGCTAGTTTTTTTAGTTGTGTATTCTACTTCTGATTCATGCCCTGGATAAACTAATTCTTCTTTGCCAGTCGGATACATAGTTTGACCCCCTTCTAATTCATATACTTCCATAACTTCATTAACAATTTCTTTTGATTCATTCCATCCTACAAGATCAACAGAGCGTTCAATTGCTTTATGCATTAGTAATTTCACCTCTCTAATTTTACTCATAGTGTCTTCTTCGGTGTATTTAACGTACTGCCTAAATACATCACATAAAATTTTAATTCGATTCTTTGATTCATCATTCCCAAACAATCGAATGGATTGTTCTCCAATATATTCATCAGTATCTATGTCTAAAACAAGCTGTAATTGATGCTTTTCATCTGACCAATGGTTGTATAACTCGTATTCTCTTAAGCTTTCTAACGGCTTATAAAGACCTTCATCTATAAACCGTATGATCTCGTCTTTTCTACGTACAAAGGTTCCATTAGAATTTACCGTTGTAGTTTGTTTTTTTATGGCAACATCCAGTAACTCCAATATGTCTTTCGGTACATAATACATACGTTTTTTTAATTCTTTTTGCCCTTTAGGTTCTAAGACTGTAAGAAGATATTCGATGATTGTAGATCTATTAGCATTCAAACCCATCTGTTTTAAGCTGTCACAAAGATCATCAATTTCTTTACTCTGAAATTCAGTTAAAGTTAACAACTTAATTTCTTTTTCTACGTCGTTTTTGTCACTCATTTTATTGTCACGAATGTATTTGATTAATTCAGCTTTATCTAATCCTTTATCCAACACTTCTCGAAGTTGCTTACTACCTTGTCGTCCAAACTTTTTCGCCTGGAAAGCTCTATTAACAGATTTTGATACATAAAAATTATAGCGTTTCATACAATCACCTCTCTTACTATGATTAATTATATCACAAATACCTACAAAATAAACAACGAAAAATAAAATCCTTTACTATTAGCAATAGCATTAGTGCTAGCTTTCTTTTAAAATAAAAAAGGAAGAAAGGATATAACCCTTTCTTCCTTTCATCCATATGTTCTGATCAAAAACAGTATATTTGCTGCTGCAGTATGCAATGCAAATTCACAGTGTCTTATATGCGTTTCTTTGATTTTTGATCCTTGACCATGACCTGTATGACTGTTCCTAAGGTTTGATAACACCTGAAGGGTGTCTTTTAAGCTTTTAAAAGCTAACGATTCAAAACCTTCGAGATCACTATTCTTGCTTATAGTATGAATTAACACAGAAGCTGTCGCTTTTTCTAACGTAGGTACTGATTGACGAGGATTTGGATTTACTAGTTGCCAGTTATTTTTTTCGATAATTATCTTCATGGTACTTTCAAAAGCATTACTTGCGTTGTGAATAGATCCTTTGAAATCGTTCTCTTTGAATTTGTCAAATGCTTGTAACATTTCGCTATTTGCTCCATCGTAGATAGGTTCTGATAATAAATAAAGAGCTGGCCGGACTACACCTTTATGGACGACCTCATTTCCTTTATGAATAATATTATTATTTATTAATTCGTAACCTATACCATTAGTTCTGATTAATTCATTAATCATTTGATCTACTATTTTAGAGGATTGATCTACATATAACTCATTAACCCAATAAGATATCAATTCGATTAAATCTAAAATCAATAAATAATCAGTAGCGTCAGCATAGATGAGTAGAGTATAAAATTCTAATTCGTCGTCAGATAAATAAGAGTATAGGTAACTAAACTCATTGTCGATAGTTATTCTCTCAAGAGTCGTTTTAGGAAGTAAATTATGATAAGACAGGACTCCACGTCTTTGCTTTATATTGCGCATTGCGTTGTAAAAGACAGTATCGCGATCTGGATATCCCGCTTTACTTTCTAAATCGTTTAAGAGAGTATTCATTTGATGAAAGATTTGTACTCTTACTTTTTCTGATATTTCATCATACTTTAATACATCGTGTGCTGTGGGGAAATTTCTTTCTGAATATAATTCTTTACCTGTTAAACCTTTATAACTCATAAATAACCCTCTCTTTTAAATAATTCTCTTAAGGCGAGGTTTACAGTAGCAGACTTTACTCCTCGTTGTCCTCTTTGTTGAAGACTATTTAAAACCTTCGATAAGTCTTCTTCTATATAAAATCCTGTGTACACTGTATTACTTCTTTTTGCGTGCAAAATTTCTTTAAGAGCACTATTATTTACATTTTCACTATTGTTATTGCTAGTGTTATCAAATGGATCATTAGCAACTTCATTAAAACCCTTTAGCTTTCTTTCTTTATTACTCATTTCATAGTCTCCTTATCCAAGCTTCAATTCTTTTAATAATTCATTGTATATTTTTGCTCCTTTGGAAGTAGGAGCTGCTAAAGACAAAGGTCTCTGATCAAAACCAACACTAGATGCAAACTCGATTGTTGTCGGTATAAATGTTTTAGTGACCTTTATTTTCGAGTTCATTGCGTAATCTTGTAAAAGTTCCATAATCCCTCTATGTAAAAGTGTTCTTTGATTTACTAGCGTAGGGACAATTGCTCGGACACGTAACTCAGGATTCATTTGACTCTTAAAATCATTTACTATCTTCAAGGTTTTTTGCAATGATCGCATAGCATATTTTTCGGGTTGGAACGGAATAATCATATCCTGGCACGCCACTAAAATGTTTCCTTGTATTAAACCGAAACTTGTTGGTGTATCGATTAATACATAATCGTAGTCCATCTTAATTTTTTCAATAACTTCTTTGAGCAATGAAAATCGCTTTTGTGTAGGAAATTGCCTTGCATCTAACAATACATCGAATTCAAATGAGAGCATACCATCATTTGTAACCAGAAGATCGATATTTTTATCAACACTGACTAACGCTTTTTTAGGGTCTACCCCTTTAATGAGTGCATCATATAAAGAAAACTCCACATCTTCTTCTAACAGATCTGGGTTTTGACCAAACGTTACAGCCACATCTGATTGTATGTCCATATCCACAATTAAGACCTTTTTATCTATTAAAGAGAGTTGACCAGCAAGGTTTGTCGTCATGGATGTTTTCAACACCCCACCCTTATTACTTATGACTGCAATTACTTCTCCAGGCATCATTACACCTCATACTTCCTCAGCTTTTTTTGACGGTACTTATAGAACGTAGGTGGTTTCAGTGGCAAGACATCACAAATATCTTTTACAGTCATTCCAGCTTCAAACATCATGTTAGCCTTATCAATGACTGATTGCTCAATTGGCTTTCTACCACCAACTCTTCCTCTACTTCTTGCTGCAGCTAATCCTGCTTTAGTTCGCTCAATGGTTAATTCCCTCTCCATTTCTGCAAGACCTGCCATAATCGTGAAATACAGCTTACCGGCTGGTGTGTTGGTATCAACACCTAAAGTAATTATCTTTAGTCCAATACCGTTTTCTTCTAACCACTCTGATAACTCGAGTAACTTTTTAGTTTGACGACCTAAGCGATCTAATTTCCAAACGACTAAAGTATCTCCAGGACGTAAATAATTTAAACAAGCTTCAAACTCTGGGCGATCTTTTACTGAACTCTTCTTTTCTTCAAAAATCTTTTCACAACCAGCTGCTTTAACTGCATCAAGCTGCAGTTCTAAATTTTGTTCAATGGTCGATACTCTGACATATCCGATGTTCGCCATCAAGACACCTCCTGTTTTTTTGTTTGCTCGAGCAAACAATAATCTCGTAGCGAGGGTTTTTTTATATAAAACGTTAAATCTTATCGATAAATAGATATTGATTAATATACGAGAAAATATAACACTTTCCTGCTTATTATACTAAATTTATTAGCATGTTGGTTTTTTATATTAAACGACCGTTTGGTATAAAAAATCGACAAAAGACATGTCTGACTATTTTGAACTTAAATTATAGTATAATTGCATTCAGAATAAAAAAACTTTGGAGGTATTATATGTCTACTAAATCTATTTACATTAATCAATTAATTAATGCGAAAGTTGCTGTCACAGAGTTTAATGGAGATCAAGATTCTGATTACTTAACTTACATCACTTCAAATGCAATGGTTGTAGGAAAAAAATTAAGTGTTAACCCTTTAGTATTTGAAAGTCTCGATAAGATCGAAGAGGCATTGGATCATCGTCGAAGCGAAGAAGTCCCTGTTAGTTTTATAGATATAGCTGCAGGATTATATAACTTTGAAACTGCCGAAGAAAAGAAAGATGTTGCAAATGAGATTCCGTGTATTACTTTAGAAGATGTTCAAGTATTGACTTCACAAAATAAAGTTTTGAATTTATCTCATTTTGTACTATTTATTGATCAAATTGTTGGTGTAATCCCAACGAAGGTTGATTTGATTACTATTCAACAATCAAAGTTCTAAAGATACATTTAGTTAGTCAAAAGATCTCCTATTGATAGGAGATCTTTTGACTTTTTATATATCACTTAATAACTCTATTCCAACAATCTTTTCAAAATCTATTTTCCCTGTACTAGTGTTACTTCCAATTAGCCTTACACAACGTTCAACGTCATCTATCCGTTGTATATATCCTTTACAAGACTTCATATCACCAGAAGTACTATCATAATACGTTATCTTTATTTGATTGCCGTTAATTAACGCTTCGTTGATTGCTTCCTCATAAACAAACATCATTTGCTCATCCATCTCTGGCATCGGAATCTTTTGCTTTTCTTTATAGTACTCATATAATAATGCTTTATGCTCTGGCATAAGAAATGGTATCCACTTTAAGTTACCTCGATCTTTATACATGTCGCGCCTCCTCTAAATAAGAATATATGTTCTTATAATAACCTTTTTTCATTGGTTAAAACGCTTCTTTGATTTTTTCAACAAAAAAAGGGCTAAGTCATTTACTTCAAAAGAAGTTTTGATTTAGCCTTTTGTCTTTAACTCTATTTTTTAGTTCATCTTTCTAGATCGTAGTTGTTTCTAGTTACATTTGTTGAAGTGATACTTTTACTATTTATATGTGGTTGCTCAGACTTACCTTTAAAGTACTTGGTTTCAATTACCTCTTCGAATACTTTCTTTAAAGGTCTTCCAGTTCCATTAACTGACTCAATTGTTACCTCGAGTAATTTTTTTGAGTCTACTTTTTCTAACTGGAGAGAGTATCCCAGTTTATCTGCTACCTTTTCAATAAATATTCTTTGTGTACGTCCGTTCCCCTCCCTAAACGGGTGGATCATGTTCAATTCACCATAATAATAAGCTAGCTTTTCACTTATGTTATTGGCCGTAATAGACTTCGACGTGATATCTCTATTTAATTTTGTAACTAAATCTTCTAGTGCAGCTGGTACATATAGAGCATTGGCAAACATTGTTTTTCCTTTAACGATATTCACCGTTCTATATTCGCCGGCCCAATCATATACACCCTCAAACAAGTTTTTATGAATCTTTTTTATTAAAGCAGCATCCAGCTTTAAATTCGGTGTGGCTATCAATTCGTTTTGTAACTTGATCCATCCACGAATTGTAGACCTCTTTTCTAGAATCTCTAGTTTTTTTGGATCCGTTTCACCGAACTTATTCTTCAATACACCATCTCGAGAATAAGGATCTGTACTCAATTCATTCCCTCCCCTTACGTATTAGAAGATAGTTCTTTTAATTTTTCATCATAGTAAGCATCAATTTCTTCAGTAGGATCTAATCCTAATAACAACATTTCTTTAATCTTCTTTACTAGATCTTCTTCTATAGGCAATCCTTCAGCTGCAGAAGAAGCTAAAAAACCTGGTAATAGCTCAAGCATTTTATCGGCATTTTGGAGTTTTTTCATGTATATCTCCTCCTTGTTTTATAGTTTAATTATATCATAAATAACTATAAAACACGATTATTTATTGCTTAATCCGTAACTATTTTAGTGATTATTAGCCCTTTATCATTGTATAAAAGCTTTACCTCATACACTTTTTCTTTAGCCGTAGTGAATTCAAATAAAGCTTCAGTATTACTCTCAATCTCTTTTATTTGTTTTATCTTATACTCCTTTACAAATCCATATGGTTTCACCTTATCCATAATTAATTGATCCATCTCTTCTGGGCTCTCTCCATTTGGGCCTTCAATTACCTCAGGTGATCCCTTTACCCCAAAGGCTTCAGGTGAGAAGTAGCTAAATAAAGAATATCCATCTACAACCGATTTACCGAACTCTTCAGCCCTACTCTTTACGTTCACTTTAGGAAGTTCATGTAAAAATGTAGAGAGAGGCTCTTGAGAGTTATTATTAGCAGTCTCAACCTCCTGTTTTTCATGTCTTATTTCACCAATTTTTACTGCAGCTGTAATGATCAAGGTGGTCGTAACTATAAACGTACCGATTAAAATTAAAATAAATCGTTTGTACCCCATCAAAACAGCCCCTTTACTACTAGTTCTGGATTAATTGCATTCTTTTTATCGACAGTCCAGGCTGGAGAATGTACCTCAAAGTGTAAGTGTGGGAAAGTGGACCATGGTACTCCAGGCGTATTCCCTACCATTCCAATCTTTTGTCCTTGCTTGACACTCATCCCTGTTTTAACTAACGGCGTGTAAGCTAGATGAGCATACACCGACTCAAAACTTTTACCTTTCACCTTGTGCTTGATATATACAACATTTCCGTAAGAAGATGAGTATTCTGCTCTAGTTACTTTGCCTGCAGCAATCGAATAGATCCCAATCTTCCCTTCATCTGCCCAAGAATGAACGTTCAAATCAACACCTGCGTGCCATGCTGGCGATCTAAATTGATGCCAGGTACCTTTAGTGTAAGTATCTTTTGGCATAGGTGAAATGAAATCACCCTTACCTACAATGAAATCTCCACCCATCGAATCGCATGATGCTTTACCAGGGTTGTTATAATACTTCAACACCATCATGGCATGTTGAGGTGTTCCGTGTACCCCATCACCGCATCCTAATTGAGAGGGGTGTGACGAACACCAGTACTTAGAAAACTCTTGTGCTTTTTCTAGTGTATATTTGTTTCCGTGTGACTTAATCCAGGGTAAGAAAGCGCCACCGAAATTATAGGTTTGAACAGCGATCATCATGTCGCCTCCAGCCTTTTGTATCGATGCTTTCCACTCTTGTACACCTGCCTGGATTGAGTATTCAGCATTTTGAATACCATTAGGTCCTTTAGGATATCGCGTATTATATGGACCTTCTGAAGCTTGCATTGGATCCGTTCCCATTCCTGAACTTTCTTGTTGCATCATAGCCATAAGCCATCCTGTATATTGTTCTACGCCATATTTCTTTGCATATTTTTCAATAAGGGACTTGTAGCCTTTCACGTTGTCTGTGACACCTTTAGCACTTCCTCCAGGAGCCACGTCACCAATACAAAGACCAATCCCTCCTGATACTGATTGAAGATCAGGATACATCTCCATGAGCATCCCACTATCAAGAATACGCTTGACGTCTCTTTTCATCACTTTAGTAAACTTCGCAAGATTCATAGCTTCGTCAATTCCATGTGAAGACATCGATACTCTATATGTTGATTTAGCACCAATTTCTCTTAGCGATTCTGCTATGTTCTTCGTGCTCCCACCACTACTTTTTATAAAAGATAAAATTTGATTCTTACCTTTGTAGTTCTTTTTAGATATAACCTTTTCTACAGTTCCTCCGCCTTTAATGCACTCGCCTTTCTTATTTTTCTTTTCACATTTGACATTCTCTATCTTTAATTTTTCTACGCTCAACTCAATAAAATACAATGCTGCTTCTTCTGGATCTCCCTTATCTAGATCATTATCAAAACGCACCATGTCAAATGCAATGAGTTCTTGCCAATCTATACCGAATTCACTAGCTACATTCGCGTATTCTTTTACCTTGTCTTCTTCTCCTCCTGGCATAAAGCCCGTAAAGACAAGAAAAGGCACAGTAAGAATAATCGCTAAGATTACACCTACTGCGCCCGCTAGCTCCTTCCAATGCTTAACTGCAAAAGAAGCTAGTTTAATTTTTAGCATCATAAAGTCGTCTCCTCAGCTAATTATTAAGCTGCAGGTTTAGAAGTAAAGATTTACTGTTCAGTATCAGAATCACTTTCTACATAAAATACCCAATCATTTAGTCGAAAGAATTCTTTTTCTTGTTCAGTAAATTGAGTGGAAAAGTATATCCAAGCAAACAACTCGATCAATTCAGCCTGTTTCAAGCCAAAATGCTTTGCATATACTTTCATTTCATCAAAAACGCCATCCTTAAAATCATGTCCCATTCGTTCTTTTCGTACACCGGTTGTTGGTGGGGCAATTATTTTATGATTTCGTTCCTTGATTTCTTTAACCACTCCAAGACCGTTATCAAAAATTTCATTCCATCCCATTTCCTTTTCTTTTAACTTGCTTAAGCCTCTAAGGTAATGGATAGGTAGGATTACTTCATTGCGTACCGCAAATGTTTTAAATGGCATATAGCATCCCTGTTCTTTCTAAAGATTTTCTTCGTGTACAGGTTATGAAGAAGAAGACTTTTCTAACTTCATAATGTCACAAAGTGATATAAAGATGCAATACGAACCAATAATTGGTAGTTGGAAATGCGTCTTTATATGGCTTTAGAAGTCACCACATATTTATTCCATTCTGTTGGAATAGAACCTTTTGGGGCTACCTTACCACTTGTAAGATAAACATCCCTTTTCCATATAAGCCATTTAAACCCTACTGGTTTCTGATTATTGCCTTTCATCACTTCTAATTCAAGTCCTGCATCTCGGGCTATTTTGTTCCAAGTTTTATACATCTTAATATGTGTATAGGTGTGGATGATCACAGACTCTCCCTTTAATTCTTTTGCTTTAATAAACGACTCGAGTCGTTTAAAGTCACTTACGAGATCTATTTTCCAAAACTTTATTATTTCCTCAGAAGACATGCCCTTACGAATCATTTCTTCCATTTCATGTTTTGAATACTTTTTATGATGCATTTCATAACTTCCGTCACTCAATTTACAGAAAGAGAGCTTTTTTATTCCTAGTTCTTTACTAAGTTTGTCACCATCTTTTTCGGGGTCTACTTTTTTCCTGGAGTATATCCATAAAAATATGCAAATAATCAGGTATGAATATCCACTCAAAAAAATTATGCTGCTTATTTTGCTTATAATTGGTAGGACGCCATTTGATTTTGAAAGCCCGTAGTATAAAGCAAGACCTGTCAAACAGATAAGAAATGCATTAATCATTCTATACTCTGCTTTTCTTTGAAGCTCAGAAGTCCACATTTTCTTCACATCATTAATCCCCCTGCTAATAGTGTAAATATTGCTCCTAAACACATATTAACAGCCCCCGGCCAGTTTTCGAAAATTACTTCTTTTCCTAAAGATACTCCTGGAGTGAACAGTAAGATCAGTTGCTCCTTTTGTTCAGCCACTGCTTTAACTAATCCTTTTTTCCGTACCCATGCAATCCAACTAAAAGCTAACTGAAATGAATAAGTGATTGTACAAAAGATTAGAGCATGTAAAATGAGATTTTCTTGTGCAAATGAAGTGATCCACACGCTCATAACAACAAACATCTTTGTATCTCCAGGACTCGAGGTATTCATACGTTCTAAAATCAACCCAAATACTAAACCGATCAACATAATAACTAGAACTAAAAAACTACCCTGATGTGTGTAACTGAAGTAGCTTAGTCCTACAATTAACGAAAACAAATGCTGTATGTTTGAAGTTTTTCTATATTGGATATCTGTATACAAATTCATCACTACATATAGCGCGAATAGAAAAAACGCCCCTAATAGCAACCATTGATCTACTGAAAAAACTCCCAATAATTCATTAAAAGAAAAATAAGATAGTGGAGACTTAATCATCTAAATAGAACCTCGCTTACTCCATTTTTCTTAGCGTGCAATGAAAAATCCATATTTGTTATCCCTATTAAATTGAATATTTCATATCGATATGTTCCTTGAATTTCGAATGACAGTGGCTCATTATGCTGTACTCGCCCTTTTGTGTAAGTAATCTTATAGTCAGCAAGATTTTCTTTTTCCATACGGCTTTCTATTTGACCAATAATTGAATGTCGAACACCTTCATATTCATAATCAAAACCACCTTGTCTTTCGGCTAATTCAACCGCATCATTCGCTAAGTTTTGTATATTGGTTTTTTCGTTACTCATCATCAAACCTTCTGGAATCAATAAAACAAGAAGAACTAGTAACGTGATGAACATTGCAGTTGCAACGGTGTTTTGCAATTTTTACGCCCCTCTCATACCGATAAAAGCAAGAGAGGAGGTATTCACCTTCTCTCTGCATCATCAGTTACGATTATTTCCCCCAAGTTCCTGGATCGATTTTTGTAGATGTATCTTTTAAACGGTTTCCATAATTAGTGAATGATCCTTGAAGTGCTGCATAGATGATACCGATCGCCATCATTGCTGCAAAGATTGTTCCAACAATCCACATACCGATATCAGAAGAGTTCTGTGATACTTCAGATGCAACCCATTTAGGCGCTAGCAATTGTGCAAAAACTACCGTTAGCAATACGAGTGTCAAGATAATCATTAAGTTCATTTTTCTATCTCCAATTCATTTTTAGTATTTTTTAAGTTAACTTATTTACCCCATGTAGTAGGATCGATTTTTGTAGATGAATCTTTTAAACGGTTTCCATAATTAGTGAATGATCCTTGAAGTGCTGCGTAGATGATACCGATCGCCATCATTGCTGCAAAGATTGTTCCAACGATCCACATACCGATATCAGAAGAGTTTTGTGACACTTCAGATGCAACCCATTTAGGTGCTAGCAATTGCGCTAGCGCTACCATTAGCAATACAAGTGTTAAGATAATCATTAAATTCATTAGTCTATCTCCATTCATAGTTGTTTGTTGTTTGTTTTTCGTTCTTGATATTGTTTTTACATAGATCACACTAATTTTTTCTATTACAAATTGATGGTTTTAATGCCTTCACTCCTTTCGAAGTCTAATTTTCCTAATCCATTGTTTACATCGATTGCATGGTTTGCGTAAAAGTTACATATAGGATTACCAATGGATATAAAAGTATCAGCATGACTACAATGAAATTCCACTTAGCAAAAGCTAAAGGTTTAGATGATATCAAATAGTTATAATTTTCTTGGCGTAACTTATCCATTAATTCTATTTGATCGTCTAGAATCGCAAGGGCTCCTTCTTTATTCACTTCAGAAGCTTGCTTAATAGCAATTACAAATGTGTGTGCTTCTGCAATGTCTAAGTTCTTAGCAAACTTTTTTAATACATAGTCATCTCCAGGTTTAGTTTCTAAGTCCATGGCTAGCTCATTAACATGAGGGCTCAAGTATGGACCAGCATAATCAACCGACTTTTTAATGGCTTTTGAAGGTGTATGGTTCTTTAACAATGTGGCAACAATTTTCAAGTAACCTGGCAATTCTAATTTTCGTTCCCAAGCTGCCCTTTTAATTCTTTGCTTTAACTGGTAGTTAGGGTAGAAATAGAAAAACGGAGAAACAGCTGCCATGATTTTAAACTGTAGTGAACCAATGATCGCAACTCCTAATAAAGATGCTGTAGTGAACATGACTGCATATAAAATCTTTGTTTGCTTAAATTTTTTGACAGTCATATTCATTCCAGAAATCATAAGTTTTTTCTGAAGATCCGTAACTGCTATGCTCTCTTCTGATTTTTTCACTCTACTAAGCTTCTTACCATTTGTAAGGTTATCACCCCCTTCCAATAAGATTTCAGATGCTGTGACCCCCTTATTAGGAGTCATGATAAAGTAAAGTGCTGTTGAAACAACTATGAACAGAATTGCTGCTATAAATAGCTCCAAATTATTCCCCCCTTACTTCTCCGACATAGGATTAAAGTTTGCCAATCTTCTAACGATGAAATATATCACGATGACTGCAAGGAAATTAAAAACAATAACAACCTTACCTGGCAAACTTTCTGTTAATGCTTCAGCAATTTTAGGCATAAAGTTAAACGCAAAGGGCATTGCTAATACGAACACTGCGTTTTGATAAAATGCTCTTTTTTCTTTTACTAATTCAGTCTTCAGTTTTGCTATAAGTGTTTTCTCTGATTCAATATCATTGACTACACTTGTCAAAATTTTATATGTGTCGTTTCCGCCATCGGTAATAGCTATGTCAAGCTGATCGACATAAAAATTAAGCATCTTAAAAGGATATTTTTTAATTAAATTATCAAAAGATTTTTTTACACTAATACCAGAAGAAAGACTAATGATAATCTTTTCAATTTCTTCTTGAACGGTAGGGTGTTGTAATCCTTTAATTTCTTTCAATGCCTTTACTGGTTGGTGCGTGACTAACAAAGTAGAAGTAAAGGCATTTAAAAATACTAAGAGTCGATCCAATAAAACAATTCGATGTTTTCGTTTCTTGTGATTCAACAAGATTTTTGGAACAACTATTCCTGAAAAACCAAGCAACAATAGTAGTTCTTCTTTTCCAAAGCTGAAATAAGCAAATAATGAAATTGATACTACTGATACTAATGTGATTAGTAGCCATTTAACTGGGCTTAAATCCCACTCGTACTCTAGTGCTTCCTCTCTTAACTTCTTTGGACTTAAACTATATCTCGAGTGTTTAGTAACATCAGTTCTAATTTTGTTTTCGTTCCTGTTGTCGTTATCAGTCATCAACTCGGAGATCGTGCTTTTAGGTTGAAGGACTACACGTATAAATGTGTATACAAGAACGAGTAAACATAGTGAAATCAACAGGTTCATCTGTCACCTCTTCAAATCAATTTTTCTATGAGTTTCGGTTCTGCTAAAGAGCGTGATAATTTTCTAGTGAGACGTTTAGAAAATTTATTTTTTAGTACATGTTTTCCGTTAAGTTTTAAGATTTTTCCATGTTGATCAATTTCAAAATTATCTTTTTGATAGTCAAATAGAAAAATGTCATTTAGAGTAACTTGTTGTCTTTCATGATCGTAGCCTGCTATTTCAGATATTTGAGTTACATACCGATTATTGTCTTCTAATTTTTCCATTACGATAATCAAGTCAAAAGCACCAGCGATAGACTGTAGTATGTCGTTTCCACTTAAATTAACTCCAGATCGTAAACACATTTTTTTCAATCGTTGCATAGCTTCTTCACTACTTTCAGCATGAATAGTAGTCATTCCACTATGACCAGATTCAAAGAATTCAATCATTTGCATAGCTTCTTCTCCACGACTTTCTCCAACAATAATGCGTCGAGGATGTTGACGAAGCCCTAACTTCAATCCAATGCTATATGGAATATCGGTCTCTACGTTACCTGTCATTCGACACTCAAAGGTATAAAAATGTTTTTCAGGATAAAGCTCATGCAGAAACAATTCAGGATCATCTTCGGCTACGAGAGTTCGCTCATTATTAGGAATATGTTGTGCCAAGTGCTTGATAAGTTCCGTCTTCCCCGTTCCAGTTCCCCCCACAATCAAAATTTTAAGCTTAGCTTGCACAGCTGCTTTAAACAAATCCAATTCATCATCCGATGCTTGATTCGTCAAGAGCATCTGCTCTCTGGTAGCTCTAAGCTCACTTGAACTTTTCCGAATTGAGATTGAAGTTCCAATGCCTGATATATCTGACTTCATAATGTTCATTCGAAGTCTTGGTAACGAGGCATCTGTATAGGGTTTAGCCGTAGTTAGAGTAGATTCCGTTACGTTCACTAAGCGATATGCCAATCTTAAGATTTCATCCTCTGTAGAGAAATTAATTACTTCTTTTGTTAGTGGATCAACAAACAATGTATCCCCTTCAGGACCGATATAGCGAATAGACTTTGTTCCGTTGACGAAAATATCCGTAATGTCTTCTCTCTCAATAAGAGGTTGCAGAATCCCAAAACCCGTAATTTCATCAAGAATTGAGTTGACCAATTCATGTTGTTCAATATTAGGAATTGCAATACTATTTTGCTGAATATACTCAGAAATTTTCGAACTCAACTTGTCGCGCTTTTTTCGGTCTAGGAAAGATGATTCTAATAAAGATTTATTAGTTTCAATTAAATACTTACGAAGCCTTTCAACTGATTCATCAATTAGGTCTTGCGCTTCTTCTCCCAACAACTTTGCTTTACTTTGCTTGTCAGCATAAGACAATGTGTATAAATCAATTTTGTTGAGATTTTTTGTGCCAGGACTATTTATGAGATCGATTTTTGTACTAATTTTTTCTCACTCCTTTATTTGCGAAAAGTTAGTAAGCTCTTGATAGAAGTTTTAGGTTTTTCAGCATATCCTACTCCTTGAACTCCTAACACAGCTTGTAAAGATTGAATCTTCACATCAATCAAGTCACTACCAATATTAAGCAGCCATTCTTCCCTAACTCTTAAAGGATCATAAGGAATTGGAATGTATTGAATATCATCAATAAATTCTACGATATCCCCTTGATAGTCTTTATCGTGCTTATTTACAATTAACGTTTCGTTAAAATCAAGGTTGTTTTCAGATAACCAAGCCTTTTCGTTTCTATACTCTAGTAAGGACTTAGGCGTCCCCTCTACAACACTGATTACCTGATCAGACGATTTGATGATTGGATACGCTGTAAATTCATCCAGTTCAGTCGGAATGTCTATAACGATATAATCGTAAGGTAAATCTCTGAGTATACTCATAAATTTTTCAGTCCACGAGTTAGGATCCTCTAATTTAACTTGATCATATTTCCCTTGGAATTTCGGAACTGACAACACCTCAATTCCAAACAGTTGACTTGCTATTTTTTTATCCATATCCTCTTTCGTAGCAATATAATTTGTGATCTTATAGCTAGTACTTCCTTGGTTAACTAGATTTAGAAAGTTTTTGGTTGGATGAGTAAATCCAGTGTTTACTGCGAAGGATGGACTTACTAAGTTAGCTTCAATGTAAAGAACTTTAGCTTTTAATTTTGCTGTTTCCTTAGCAAACGTAGTTGCTAACGTTGACGCTCCTGATCCTCGACTAATACTTCTAAAGGAAATTATCATTGACATGTAAACCCTCCTTATTTTTTGACTAAGTTAAAGTCTTTTCCGAAATTTAATTGTTGCTTAACATGCTCACCAATTTTATTTTTAGATTTATCTTCGATGTATTTTAAAATCACTGATTGATCAGATACTTGATTGAAGGAAGTGACTAATTTCTCACTGTTTTCTTTATCACCATTTTGAGATGCAACAGGCATTATTGTTCCTAACTTTTTGGCCCTATTTAGATATTGCAATTGAGCAGGTGTAACGGCTAAAGTGTACAATCTAGCAGCGCTCTTAACTTCTTTCGTTTCTCCATTGGAATCTTGTTCTTCCCGAAACGCATCATTCGTGTCTCCGTCCTTCACGCTCGTTACTCTGACTTGAGGGAATAAACCTCCGAATAGAACACTTTGATTGCTTTCATCTGTCATCAGTTCCCCTCGTGCACCTTCCATATTTAAAAAATATAGATCTACATATGTTCCAGGGACTATTGAGTTTCCAGAGCTAGTTTCTAAATCAACTAACAATGGAAATGCTACTTCTCCTTCTTCTAAAGATAGAATGGCTGCATCAGGTAATTCGTTTTTACTTTTGACATTATTCTTTAAGAAAAAGCTATTTGCTGATATTCCGAACCCCTCAGTCGTATACTTACCAACAATCTGATCTTTAGATGTGTAGGCATTAGGTGGTATTGCATTCCCTGGCACATCTCGTTCAAAAATCATATCTTCAGTAATTTTGGTATGTGGCTGAATGTCGTTCTTTACTAAGGCTACTTTTGTAGGATTAACAGCAGTTTCAACAGCATAGGCATTGTAAGCGTACATAGAACCTACGACGGCTAATGAGAGAGCAGCTGCTACAACCTTTCGCTTGGTTTGTTTTTTTAATTTTTTCAATCTACGTTACCTCCAGGCATTTTGATCTTACTTTTAGATTCATAAATAACGATATTTTTAAATACTAGGCTAACGTCTTCATCTTCATCTTTAGTGGTCTTCATAAATGTAGATTTATTTGTTACCTCTCCTTCAACTGCTACCATTGCAGGAGAGGTATTAAATTTAACGACTTTAAAATTCCTAGTACTACCTTCGTAATTAAAATCGTTATTTGATTTATAAAAGTCTTCATATTCCTTATTAAATACAGATTGGTCAATTTCAATTCTTTCACTCACGCGAAGTGTACCCTTATTGATTGCTCTCTGAATTGAAGCTTCTGAGGCTTGTTTAACAGCATCACGATTATCAATCATGCTGGCATTTAAAACAGTGGTATCAATTTGAAAAGCAAAACACATAGTGAAAATTGATACTGCCAAACCAAACCAAATCATTTTACTCATTGTTTACCTCCCACGATCCAATCCTCTAGACCGTTTAGCAAACTCACTTTACCTAACCAATCCCAACCGTTACCTCCAGGAAACGGCTTACTAGGGGAAACTGATCTTCGTACAAAATCATCCATTGCCGTTCCCTTAATTTCTGTTTCGCTTGTTAAGCAAAGTCCTAAGTCGTTGATTCCTCCACGACCTACATTCACTTCAAATGGGTATTTGCCATCCTTTTGTTCGAAGTCCGAATACCATTTTCGACCACCGTCAATCAATTCTTCTGAAGATTGAGCTGGATTATCGTTGTCAAAAACTACCCCTGATTTTTTAGAGACATATACGTTTTTAGGAACGAATCTAGCAAATTGACCAGTGTCTGTAATGCGTTCAAGATACTGCATAGTATCTAATCCACTTGCTGAGTAGCCATACTGTACTGCTGCATTCTTAGCTGTGCCGTTGAATAAAGGTTTGTATTCATTAAAATACTGAGTATCGACTGTATACGTAAACCCATATCCAGCTCTTAACTTTTTAGGGAAGACACTGTTTATAGATCCTTTAAGCGTCTCTGTGTACGTTCTTTCTCCTAATACCGAATCGCTTATAGTAACTACTGGTCCACTTACCTCAGAAGTCGGTCCACACATTCCAACTTCTCTAGAAGGGGTAAAGATTGTGGTTTCTCGGACATTGTTTGCATAAACATCTTCTACTCCATCAACATATTCTTCATATGTTCCATCTTCATTGATTTCTGCCACTACAGTTGCTTCATCTTCTACTGTCCAAGATAAGCTGATTGTTTTTCGCTCTCCTTCTTTTAGTGAAACGTGTGTTTCTCCTTTAACTTCGTTATTTACTTTAAGCGTTAAATTTGGGTTAGTGCTGCTGTACTTAGATTCATCAGCATTTACCTCATCTAACTCTTTTTCGTAGTGGTCGATCCATTGATCGGTTTGACCGATATTGCATTCCATATCGTTAATTTGTGTCTGTTTATTGTTCACTGCTGTCTGTGCTGCATTGACTTCAGCAGGGTTTACGACTGTTTTAGTAGTACATTGTTCTTTACCGTTACCATCAATTACACAACTTTCTACTTCTTCACCTTTTTTGGCATCCGCCAATTTCTTATTCAAAGAAACCAATTCCAATTGATATTGTGCTTTTTTTGATTCCTGACTTGCTTTTGTAGCTTTTTTTGAAGATAAGTCTTTATTAATTGCATTTTTTGCTTTTAAACGATTTGCTGCGTAGCTTGCTCTATAAACGGAAATCGGTGTTGTAGTTGCTGCATTAGAGTCCGTAGTTTTGGTTTCAAGCCGTTCAACCGATAAATCCAATTCATAGTCATATCGATATTCTGGAGGATCTATATCTTCAATTTGACATGTACCTGGTTTAGGTGGCGGAACGCTTTTAGGACTCCAACTTAAGCTAGTGCTAGCACTATTGTTAGCATAACTCTCCTCCGTCATGTCCTTACTTCCATTAGGATTGAACTCTGCGGTAAACTTAAACACGCCCGCCCATGTCGTGGTTATATTGGGATTAAACCCGTAAGACTTGCTATACACTGTTCCATATGGAAATGATTTGCCGTACTTTGGCAATGTTGCTGTTGAGAGCGTCCCACTCTTTGAAACAGCTTTTCCTTTTGCATCAATACCATCAAAATTCCATCTTACAGTCCATGGTACCGCTACTTTGGAAGTTACGATTTGTTTATCTGGTGAGGCGTTTTGAACTTTAAATGTCAAATTGACATTATTTGATGAACGCGAAGCTGTTAAAGAATTTGCTTTCATATCTGGTTCTGGACATTCAGGGAAGTCTAGTGCTTTAACGATATAAGCTTGATACCAGTACACACCTGAATTTGGATCTCTATACTGAGTAACTGCTAATCCTGCCTCGTACCCTCTCCGAAGACTTTGAATGCGAATTCTAGCTTCATCTTCGTTCTTTAACCACCAAGATCCAGTCTTATAATCGAGTAGCTTTTTTCCTAACCAAGAAAAGTAACCCATGGTTTTAACTGCTTCATTATAGAGACTTCCTCTTGGAGAGTAAAAAACATCTTTCATTGCATAAGCATATTTAACTCGTGTTGCATAATTTTCGGACTTCAAGAATAGATCGGCATCAAATTTACTGATACCGATATATTCAGGATAGTCTTCATTAATCATCAGTCCGCCATAGCGAGAATAACCAAGATATCGCCACTGGCCACCTGAGTAGTCATTTCCATAGCTACTGTCATTGACATCTTTAGGTGTTCCATAAATTAATAATCTATATTTTCGTGAGAGACTCGGATTTAAATTGTAAGTCTTGCCACTAATTCTGTTTGAGACTGTAGGTACACCAATACTTTTTACGTATGATAGCCAGTCTGTATCACCACATGCCTGGATCGCTAAAGATGAATAACCGGAATTCGTATTTTGAACAGCTGCTCCGATTGTTCGATAAGTAGCAAATACTGTAGGCTGTTTACTTTCAGTAACGATTACTTCCCCGTTATGATCCGCATCAATTAGTTTGACAACTTTTCCACTATCTGATGTGATCATTTTGCCTTCTAAATCTTTCCATGAATGAATAGGAACTTTCCCTTTAGTCCTGCTTATTGATGAATCAAAAAACGATTTCATCCCATTGCTTTCAATAAATTCAACATCTTGAATGTTGACTGCATTTTGTTCATTATCGCCTACACTGACTGTACTAGCTTCTGCAATAGATGTGCTTGTAAGCAGGAACATAGTCAATAAAATAAGCGATACTTTCTTCAGCTTCATTCAGAACCCTCCGATATGCTTATTTCTCAAAACGAATACTTCCAGCGTTGAAAGTAACCGTGTAACCATCGACGTTATAAGGACCATAACCATCCCCACCGTAGTACTGTTCATCAAAGTATTTATTTATTACGGATTCATAGCCATTAGGTAAATATGGTTTCAACATGAGCTTCATGATGTACTTACTCTCTTTGATTCGTAAATCACGTCCGCTGGAGTAATACATTTTGAATTTTTTTGATCCGTATGCAAAATCGTAAGCAATTTTAACATCATCCAAAGATTCAAACCCATCCACAGTGTTTACTAAATTAATTACAGATCCGCTTGATTTAGCACCTAAAGCATCCGCAATAGCCTTTGTTTCTCTCACTTTCGCATCATAAGAAAATGAATTTGAGATTTTCACTTGATCAACATCATCAAATTTTAAAGCTAGAGCGTAGCTACCTGTCTGCAGCTCGTATCCTGATACATTACTCGGTTTATTTGATGTATCTTTTGGAGGAGTTGTAGGGACTGTGGGCTTTGATGGAACTGTAGGCTTTGTAGAAATGACAGCCTTTTTAATATCTGACGATTTAATAAAACGATATGACTTTTGGAACAAAATTTTTGAAAAACCATTGCTAGTACCATAAACCCCTACTTTTGTTCCTTTCTTTAATGACCCTACAACCTTGTACTTAGCTGATGCACCAGTTAGTACATATGCTTTAGCTGGAATTACTGAAGCGTAATATTGAACTTTAAGAGATGTAGAAACTTTCTTTGTGTACTTTGAAGAAATGTAACCAGTTTTGCCTTTGTACTTGATTGTGTACCAACCTGATTTTGAACCGATTACTGTAACTTTACTTCCCTTGGCAAGCTGTCCTAATTTTTTAGCTTTTGCAGATCTTGACTGACGAACGTTTAGAGCATCAGTCGTAGTAACCGAAAACTGTTTGAACGTACTTACTGATGGATTCTTTTTAATGTACTTAGCTGAAACATATGCCTTTTTACCTTTGTATGTGATCTGATACCAACCATTCTTACTTCCTTTTACCGTAACTACACTCTTCTTTTTAAGTAGACCCAATTTTTTATATTTCGTACTTGGACCACTTCGTACATTTAAATCTGCAGTAGACGTACCTTTAAACTGTTTAAATGTTGCTGCTTCCACTTTTGTTACTTGTCCTGGAGCATTCTCAAGAATGCTTACACTAGGAACTCCAGATAAAAATACTGTGGCTGCGATTACTGCTGATAGACTCTTTTTCATAAAACATTTCCTCCCTATGATATAGGCATTTGAATGCTTTTATCCGCTTTTCTTCCTATATATAGGATACCAATTAAACTAACTAAAGTAAATTCCTATACTTGGTAATAAGGTCAATCAGTTTTTCAAGAATGGTAGTATGAACTTCCTTCTTCTCCTAGGTTCTCTTGCATCTTTATATACAGGAATATTCATTAGCTTAGAAAGGCTATTTAAGCCTTGGATAAATGCACCATCTATATCATCGGTTGAATTTAAAAGAAGTTGGCTTTTTAACGATCTTTTATAAATAATCTCTGGATCCAAAGCTGGTAAAAATACATGATTTTCGAATCCATTGTTGCTTGCAAATTCATTAGAAATCAGATCATGGGATTTGTTTATGACGTAGATAATTTCCATGCCTTTTTTACTCAAGGTATTTATTTGTCTTTTCCGCTCTGTACACTCCCAAAGTCCATTAATATCAGGTTCTAAAACTACAATGAGTTTTCGAGCATCTTTTAAAATCTGTGGTCTTTCAAAGTAGCTATCACCAACATCAATTAAATTAAGACCTTGTCTTATCTTTATAAGTAGCTTCAGAAAATCTACATCTGCATCAGAAATTTCTTTATATGTTGTTTTAAGATCCCATTTAATTTTTTTATACTCATAAGGTTGGTAGGGCGAATCGCTTTCTAAATCAATTACGGAACTTGGTAATTCGTAATGTTCACCTGTAGAGTACAAAAAAGTAGGCTTGTTAAAAGGAGATTCGGTCACACGTACATCAAAGTCCAAATCAGCTAAATATTTTGCTAAAGATTGAGTGATCAGACTTGCTCCAGCTCTTCGAGTAAGGTTAACTACAAACCAGCTGTCTGCTTCTACGTTAATAACTTTGGTTTTCACTACTTCTTTGACTACAATTTTTTCTTTGACCTTAATTTCTTTAGAACCACTTGCGACTTCTGGTTCTTCGTCCTCAATAAGCATTTCTGAGCGTTCCATACTACTTTTCCATCTGATTGCATCAGCTAAAATCTTTCTTTCTTCGATTGCTGCTGTTAATTTGTCTTGATTCATTTCATATATTTCTTGATAGTCTGCACCAGTAGGATCTTGAAGGGAGACAATATCATAAACACCAGAATTTATAAGTAAAACTAGCGTTCTATCTCCTACCTGTAGATCAAATCCTGCTAGAATGATTCGAGTGGTTGGCTTATTTAATACAATATTGATTATTCCTTTTACAAGAGCATCTTCAGAAGCACAAGTAAGATCAACTAAAACGTAATTTAGTGTCACTCTCGAGACTTTTATACACTCATTTAGAAACTCGATATCACCAAATTGATCTATAGCCTCAAAAACCAATTCTTCATTAGTTACAGATTTAAATAAATGATGATTGCCTGGACTAGAAATTATTCCGTACATATTGCTCCCCCTTTCGATCAGATAAATTGATTAGGTGCCTCTTTATACTCTTTTAATTTTTTTAAAGTGATCACTTTAATGATTTGAGTGATTGATAGCCCGTAATCTTTAGCGATACTTTCAAGTTCAACTTTTTGATCTAACGTAAACTTGATACAGCAGTTATAGTCTTGTTCCTTTGACTTCATCATCTTGGTCATCCCCTTATTTAACGTCCACCTCCAGCCCCGAATAACTCAAGTTCTTCTTGAGTGACGTCTATTTTCAAATGCAATCTTTTACTTCCTGCAACAAATAGAGCTTCCCCACGTCTACCATCTGCTAGTGTCTGTACCTCTCTTTCAGAGAGCGACATGAGCTTTTGTAACGCTTCGATATCCTTATCCCCTTGACCCATAATGAATTTATAGACCGGGTTATCAATTAACGCTTGGCCATATCTTTGAACTGAAGGATCTAACATATCTACTAGGTTATGAAAAATGGACATTAACCCACCTTCACGTTTACGAATACGTTTAGAAGTGTTGCGTAAAAATTGAAGTGGCTGCGGATGATCTGGATCAGCTAACAAGTATGTTTCATCAACAGCAATAAATACTCGTTCTTCCTTATCTCTACTCACCTCGTCCCAAACCCATCCTAAGATGTTATAAAACTGAGCTCTCATAGTTCGTTCATCTGCTTCAAGTAATTTATTTATATTGAGAACAATGAAGTCACTTTCAGCTTTAATTGTCGTTGCTCCATTCCACAAAAATGAATCTGCACCGATTGCACTTGATCGCAATCGCATCGCTAAAGTTTTCCACTCTTTTTCTGCTTCATCGCTGGACTGTTCATTTTCAGTATTTGTTTTAGAAGCTTCTAAAATTAGTTCGTATAGCTCTTCAAGAGTCGGCCATTCTTCGTTTGATAACGATGTAGGTTCGGTCGTCCAAGTGATACCCTTGCTCTTATAAAGCACTTCCAGAGCTCTTTCTAGTAAAACTTCTTCTAAAACCGTCATGTCTTTTAAGTACATTCTGAAGAATGACCGGAGAACCTGAAAATGTTGTGCTAGAGGTCCACGTTTAGCTTTCCCATCATCTACTTCAGTTTCAAAAAGTGGATCACTTTCTTCATCATCGTCAGCTGGTACTGCTCTGACTTGCAAAGGATTAATGCGACCTTTTGGATCTCCTGCAGCATCAATATACTGTCCTCCAAGATTCTTACACAGATCTCCATATTCATTTTCAGGGTCAATTACGATTACTTTAGATCCTTGAGCCCATTCATTAGCTAATATTTTCTTTACTAAGGTTGACTTACCTACACCAGGTTTTCCGATAACCGTAACGTTACTGTTCGTTCGGTCTGACTGCCGAACCCAAAAATCCGTTAACACAATTCCTCCAGCTGTATCCGTACCCAATAAAATTCCTTTACCGTCGTTCAATCCAGAAAATACAAAGGGGTAACTTGCAGCAGCCGTTTTGGCGGTCATATTTCGTTGTCCAATTGCAGTGATATTTTTCGGTACCATTTCCCATGGAGTGAGTCCCTTTAAGCAATCTTCTTGTCTAAGAATCGGCGTTCGTGCTCTAAGTCCGCCTGCAGCTAACTCTGCTTCAACTCGTCTACATCGGGCTTCTAAGGATTCGTCATTTTCTGCCCCTACTAAGAGAAGAGTAGTTAAATTCACAACACTTTGTTGATCTCTATCAATCTCTTTTAATAACTGTTGAACATCTTTTAGTTGATCTTCTGTACGTTGTTGTTCAAATGGATTTTTGACTTCCATTAGTCGAGAAGATAACTCACCACTAGACCGTCTAATTTCTCTTACAAGTTCAAAAGGATCTGTAGGATCAATTTGAATCGATACTGTCACACCCTCCATATTCGCCACTCGAGATAACCATGCAGCCGAAACCTGGTTAGGATACTGTGTGATGACGTAAGTGCGCGCTACCCGATCTCCCCATACTACTTTTTTTGGCTTAAATTCAATCACCATTGGAGAAATTTGTTCAATCAATGGTGATGTTTGCTCTACCTTTTTTGCCATCTTCACTTACCCTCCACATAGTTAGTAAAATATGGTCCGTTATCTTGTGGCGCTCTCTCATAAGCTGCCTGTTGAGGATTCGAAAAAATAAATAATAGATCTCGGATTTCTTGATTGGTACATAAATGACCGCCTAATCCAGCTGAAGTTAAATTAGCTGCAATCTCTTTTGTTCTTCGAATCAATGAATTCTTTTCATACTCTGGATTCGTCGAAATATCTCCTTCGAGTAAAAGATAGAATTGTTGTTCAACTGCTTCACCACCAGACGCCATAATGGCCGCATGTGACATGGCATTACTTAATAGTCTTTTCTTCATACCAATTGGTTCTTGTGATTGTTTTACCTTCAGTTGTTCAATGAAACCATCCAAATCTACGGGTCTTGCGATTGAAAAGATTTTATACCTTGTGTCAATCCCATTCATGACCTCAAAAAGTTGCCGAATCCTCATGTCCTTTTCGGTTTTAGATAAAAGTGACATGTTTACTGTTCCGACTCTGATAAGTGAAATAACCTTTTGATCTTTTCTTAAAATCAATTGATCATTCACATCAGAAATATTGAACCAATTTTGAGCATTTTGCTTATTACTGTTCATTTCAAGCTTATTTTTTTCTTCAGTCGTTACTTCTTTTCTTTTAAATGTAAAGATGTCTATTCACCTCTATCAAGTTTCGAATATAGATACTTTCTAGGTCTTTTTAGAAAGTCTTTATAGTATTGAACAAACTTTATGACCGATACACCTTCTCTTGGATCTTCGACAATAAGTAAGAATGAAACACCACCAAAAACTAAAACGACCAATGCCTTTACCAAACCTTTTACATCAACAATTAGATCTACTGTTGAAATGATAAGCAGTCCAACTATTCCGGCAATGAGGATTGCGATGATTTCTCGCAATCCTATACCGAAAATTTCGAATCTAGCTTTAATGTTTTTGGGAATGATGTATTTTGTTTCAGTTTGTTGGTTCATCATCTTTTCTAAATCGAAATTCATGATTCACCTCATTTTTTCATGACCATTCTTGAAACTGCCATCATACTAAATTGTTGACCACTGTTTGATCCCATTTTCCCTGTACCTGTAGAGTGAATGTGTTCTTTGAGAATCGTTGGTACTTTAACAGCTACAATTAGTACACCAAAGAACAAACAGAATCCTAATAAGGCTTCTTCTGGACCTTTAAACATGGTCTGTAAAGACTCGAATCCTATTTTTATTAACAATAGCTGTGAAGCTTGTGCTAGCGATATTGCTAGTAGTTGTCTCCACCATGAGGAATACATTTCACTGTTGGGGTTCATTAGAGATACCGCCATGAAACAACCAGCAACAGCTAGAAAAGCCAACTCAGCTGCACGAATTGATGCTTGAATGACAATAATAAACATCAAAATAACAATTGAGATCACCATTACTAAGATAAATAACGGCAAGTATTGTAATGCTGAGAATGCTTTCAGCATATCCTTCAGTGATCCTTTACCTGCTGGACTACCGAAACCGCCACCTTCTAGTTTTGCTACATCTACTGCTAGAGAAGTTCCAAACTTGTAGATAGTGGTTACTATCCATGGAACACTCATAATAACTGCTACCGATTTGATCACACGAATGAGTATTTTTGTTGGGTCAGCAACCTCATCACCAGATTCTTGAAGGATGTAACGGAATAACATCTCTTTTGCTACAACAACAGATAAAAGCGTAATCCCTATTCCTTGGGCGTATATGATCGCATCTACAACAATATCCATTTCTAAAATCTTTATTCCAGATCCACCTATTTGAGCAAGTAACACTAAAATAAAATCGATAGCTCCATCAATCCAGTCTTCAAATAGCGTGTTAATTGCTTTTGAAAGGAATCCGCCCATCTTACGCTACGTAGTACGTTACGATGACCGCGATTAATGACACTGCCGATAGACAGATTGCAAGACCAATGATTACATTCTTCATTTGTTTCTTGATTTCGTTACGTGAACCTGGATCATCTGTCATAGCATATTTGAGACCCAATCCAATCATGATAAACCCTGCTACAGCTCCGGCAATACCAACGACCCATCCACCTGCATCACCTAAAAGTGTTTTCGTGTTTGAGAATAAAGTCGGTGTAGATTTTTTCTTAGCAGCTGCTTCTGCTAAAGGACTTGTAAGGACTAAAACCATCATCGCAAGCGATAGAGTAACTAATGCATTCCAATTCTTTTTAATCTTGTTCCCCATTACATTAATTTGCTTGTTCTTCTTGAAGTTCATCTACTTCAGTTCCTCCTTCTAGTTCTCGAATTTGATCTAATGCTGATTTTTCTTTTTTTACACTTTCTGTTTTGACTTCCATTTCTTTTTCCACTACCTTGATCACCTTAGGTAGAGGTTCGGCATTCCTCCTTTCAATGACTACTGGTTTGTACTTATTGAATTCATTCATAGCCGACCACTCTGATATATCAGGAGCAGTCAACTTGGAAGGAAATTGCCCTGATCTTAATACGAGCGTCATCCCACTTGGCCATCTTTCGATTTCATCAGGTAGAAGTAATGAGCGACTTGTTAAGCTAGTACTTGTCGTTCCACTAGGCTCTAAGTTTTTGTAGTTATTAGATACGCTATTAGTCGAAATGGTATATTTACCTGTTTTCTCTGAAATGGCTTTAGCCGTATCTAAATCAGTTGTTCTTAAGAAAATCCAAACTAAACAGTTCCCTGTAATAGTTTTTGCAGCATCGCCATATGTCGTTTTCAGCTGATTCAAATCTTGAAGAGCTAAAGTGAATCTCATTCCCCGACCAGCTGCTACAGTGATTTTGGTATCAAATTTTGAAATTTGAGGCATATTCCCGAACTCATCCAAGAAGAAATTTACTTGAACGGGTAACCTTCCACCGTAATGATTCGCTTCTTTTACTAATTTCGAATAGAGTTGGTCAATGTATAGACTGGCTAATAAATGTCTTGAAGTCGTTTCATCAGGAATAACTAAGAACACAACGGACTTTACTGTTCCTATATCTTCAAGACGGTGATCATTCTCCTCAGTCATCAAGGCAATGTTTGGGTCTGAGAACAATAACAGATTGGATGCTGCACCACTAAAGAAGCTTCCTCGTTGTCTAGCTGGTGCTAAGGCTGCAACTGTGAAGGCGTCCCTTGCAGGGTGTTCATGATTGAGCTCCATCATTAAATTGTTAAGAGGAATGTATTCTTCAGATGTATCTGGATCAACGATTGGTTGCCCATAATCACGTAACAATCTAAATACAGAAATTAAATTTTGTTTTGCCGGGTTGGTTTCTTCAATCGCTATATACATAATTAGTGCTGTAGTTACTGAAAGCTCACCATTCGCCCAAATTGGATCTCCTTTTCGCTCTTTTTGGAATACGATCATGTAAGCTAAATCGCGCGCACGTTCAGTCGCTAGGGCCATTTGATCTTGTTTCGAGAGGTTCGGATCATTTAGAGCTTCTATGACTGTTTGCATAGGGTTCCATGTGTTGCTCTTTTTTCCTGGATCCCTTAAATCGATTTTTATTACCTTGTATCCTTCACTTTTCAGATATCCACTTGTAAGGTTAAACAGTTCACCTTTAGGATCCGTTATGACCATACTTTCACCAGCTTTACCTGTTACATAAATTGAAGGCATCAACGATTTACGAGATTTACCTGACCGTGTAGAACCTAAAAGTAAAGTATGTGAGGCATCATGAACGTAATATGCTCTTTCGGTTTTGGTGTCCATACCTAGAACCACCCCACCTGACTCAGGACGAGTTCCATTCGTCATGACCCATGTACCATTAGATTTCTGCATTTCTTTATCAGTCGAGAAACGAGCAGTTCCAAACTGTCCTTTACCAGTCGCTTCAGGTCCACCTAACCCTTTTAATTTTTCATTTTTTATTTTTATAGGTCCCATTAAAAATAGAGAAAGTGTAAACAATAAGACTGGTGCTTGAACGTACATAAACAATCTCAATGTCACTTCAGAATCAAGCATTAGGAACCAGGATTCTATAAGATCAACTGAAGAAGCCCATTTTTTAATAGTCTCAACAGGATTTCTATCAATGTACTCAGGAATACGTAAAAGAGATGGAATGAACATTAAATCTGCTATTGCTATTGCTAGCACTACGAATATCTTTGCTTTTAACATGGATCACCTTACCTTTCCCGTGAGTTCTTCCTCTCGTTGTTCTTCTCTTTGATCAATCTTCTACGAAGTCTTCTTTGAGCTTCGTACTCCGATTGGTTGATATCATTTCGAAGCCCTTTAAATGCACCTTTCCATAAATCCGTAATTACACTAATCTGTACATTTTCTTTTGGATAGTTATAAACGTCCTTTAGACCACTTAACTTTAAATCTGAGAGCATATATCTGTACTCTTGTTTAGTAAGCGATACATTCCCTCCGTATCTTTCCATTTCTAAATTTCTGCTGTTTACAGCCTTTACTACAGCCTTAATATTTTTCTCTGGAATCTGACTTTGCGTATTAATGTTCCACTTACTCAATGCTGCAGTAACTTGTTGTTCGTCCATCCCACTTGATATGAGCACTGTAGCTGCTCTGTTTAAAGTGATACGCTCAGTGTTTTTTAGCTCCCATTTATCGTTAAGAGCATTTAAATTGATGATTTTTTGGTTTTTCTGTCCTTTTCGTTCCAGGAGTTGCTTCAAGTCTGGATTTTCTAACGTCACTTTTGACAGATCAATGAGCTTTTGAAGTGACTTGATGTGACTTGGAGATAATGATTCAAGGTTACTCTTATCAACCTTCATCTCTACTTCCCGAAGGACTTTAACTGCGCTCTCCCTGTTTGGGCTAAACTCATATGTGTTCGAGAATGGATATTTCATGTTTAATCCAGATTCATTTGTGAGCTTAGTCCAGACATTTTGTCCGGCCATGAACTTTTGAGTCGCTACTTTACTAAATTGTTGTTCAATCCAGTTAGATTGTGATTCAAACTGTATATTATTTTTCTCTAAGCAATTTTTTAATACGGATAGTTGCTTAGTCGGATCTATATTAGCCTCTTTCATAATAATCAATTGTTTGAACACCGTATTTCTCATGTCATGTTCAGACAAAATCATATTTGAAAGTGCTTGAGTAAGTTCCTTCTTTTCAACTAGTAATTCTAATTTCCGTACAACTTCAAATGGTGGTTCGCTTTTTAAATTCAAGGAACGCTTTAGCATTTCCCACTCCATTTTGTTCATGCTTAATTTCTTACTTAAGTTTGTTGAAGGTGCATCGAGATTAAATTTAGCTTTCAGAAAAGGTGAATACATTGCTAAGTCACTTACTTTAGACTCAACATTGGTTACCTCTACTCTATTAGTGTCTAGAAACTCCTTAAGCGTTATTCCCATCCCGGCGTTTTCTTTCAATTCTTCAAACACCTTAACCATTTCGTTCTTATTCAAGCCCTTATCTAGTAAAAGACTTTTCGTAACTTCAGTTACTTGTTTCTCCAAAGACTTAATAGGAGCTTTAGAATTCAAAAGTGCCTGTTCAAAATCTAGAACGTTTTTTTGCTTTACCTCTACACGATTTGATTTCCGATATAGATCAACCGATTTTAAAATTTGATTTGATAGTCTCTTTTCTAAATCCTTGAGAGCATTATTTGTAGAGTCCTCAATTTTTTGTTCGTCTTTCAAATGAAACTTCGCTAATTTTTGAACGGCTTCAAGATAATTAGACATTTCAGATTTAAACTGTGGTTGGTTTAGTATCCACTTCGAGAAATTATTCAATTCTGTTTTAACCTCTTCAGGCATATACCCGTATGCAAGTCGTCCTTTAGTAGGGATCATCTCTGCAAGTTGATTAAACTCTGCATACACTGCCTTTAGTTGTTTAGGTTCCAGCTTAATTTCATTTGGAATGTCACTCTCTTTTCCGACAAGACTTAGAACACTCTTATCTAAAAGCTGTTTTGCAACTTCACCAATGTTGTCTCTACTTATTGTTTTTAAAATATTTAGCTGTTGTCGTTCCTCTTTAGCAATATGCTTCAGAAAAATATTTCGTACATTTCTCATTTCTTTACGATCTAGTTTTCCTTCTTCTTTTTGAGGGTTTTTCTCCCACATCATTAGATGCACATGAGGATGTCCTAATTCTTCATGGTAAGCTGCTACCCATTTTCCATTGCTACTATTGATGCCCATCTCTTTAAAGACTTGATCGGTTGTAGCACGCATGAATCTTTCCCAATCTCCTTTTTTTTCGAATCCAAGGTTGGCTGCATCATCTCCCCTTAATGAAATTATGTACTGCCAAACAATCCCCTTATGCTTTGATAATTCATTTTGAATAGTAGTAAGTGAAATAATTTCATCTTGGCTTTTTCCAAAAAGTCCATGTGATCCAGGTCTTTCAGATGCATATTTGACATGTCCTGCAGCCGTTTCAGGTGAAAACTCATCTAATACGCTTTTTGTATTATTCATGACTGTTCCTGGTCGAGTTGCAATGTACGTCGCATAATTACGATTCAACTTCTGATTCGTTGCTGTAGGAGTTTTAAACCGCATCTTCACTATCAAAGGAGAATTCATTTAAGACCGCCTCCCATCACTGTCTCAAATGGTTTTTTTAGATCCTCTACAGCCTTTACTCGAGCTTTGGTGTATGAGCTTAGAACATCAAATGTAGTAGCCTCGTCTAAATACTCGATTAGAAGATTTTGGGCTACCCCTGAGAAGATTGCTCCTTTAGACAATAATTTAGCTAGTCGTTCAATTTTAGGATCCAGTGCATTATCGAGAGCCTTCGTTAAATCTGCTACGATGGAGTCTTTTACCGACTCTTTCGTTTCGTTTTCAATGTATTGTAGACACGCTTTTTCAATCAGGTTTGATCGATTAATACCAAACTCTTCTGATAAGTTATCAATCTCTTCCACCACGTTTTCAGGAAGATAAATGTGTACCCTTTTATTCACTGCATCACCTCCTTTCTTCATCTGTCACACTCCCAAACCGTTCTATCAAAACGTTCAAATGAATGACAGCACACGATTTTATAAATCGGTTCATCTTTAGCACACAATCTAGCACACGCTAGATTGGCTCAGTGACAGGCTTTGCCTGGCATCTGTACCAAGACGTGGCACACGTCTCTTATCCTGCCTATTTTTTTGGACCGAACTTAGTCCAAAAAAGGATCGTCACTTGGTTTCTAAGGGACGATTTGGTTTTACAGTTTTAGTTTTTCCCAATGCTCTTTGCAAATCGATCTAAAGCCAATTTAGCTACATCTTCCTGTAAATAAATCTGATCAAGATTTATTGATTCCCCACTTGATCTTACTGAAGGCAACTCTCCGATTTCTCGTTCCTTTGGTAAGGCTACTCCGAATTTATGTGCCCATCCTTCTATAGTCCAACGTTGATTCCCCATAATTCCACTACCTAACTTTTGATGATTTTATTCGATATTCCTAACTATTCAGTGTTCCTTCTAAACTACTGTTAACAAATTTGATAAATACAATAATCGAGATCAAGAAGAAGATCCCTACAATCGTAGAACTTAGAATCGCTAGAACCCTTCCAAAAATGAGCTGAACCATCCAATATGTTGCTTTAACGAACAGGTAACCAATAACTAACGCAATAAGTACATAAAATATCAAAGCGATAGTATACAAATAAAGTCTCACCACCTCAAAGTGTAAAATTACATTATTTATTTGTTCATAGATGACTTTAGATGGATTTACATGGATATTCCATGACTTCTTTATCAGATTAAGGATAAAGAATGGTTTTGTAAAGTCCTAATATCTCATTTTCTTGAATAATTTTCCGATTTACCTACATTTTAAATATTTGTTTTAAACTATATTTAGTTTAATCTAAAACTATAAATATCGGTATTTTATACCTTTTTATTTAGGTTTTTATAATATAAAAGTAAATTCCAATAATTCAGTTATTTAAATGAGCTTAAAAATAGTTTATTTATAAATTTAAAAAGATTATTTATAGTTTTTAATTAGTTTATTTTAAAACTATAAAATGTCTTCAAGAACACTTATAAAGTATTTCTTTTGAGCTTATTTACTACTTTTTGAAGTATCTAACGGAAAAACGCAAATTAGTGAGTTTCCTAAAGTGATTTGTTACTTTTTATGTATTAATCGGAATTTGTTTAAAAATTATGTGTACGTTCAGCAAAAGAAGTCATAAAAAAAAACGCTTAATGCGTTTTTTTTATGACTTCTTTTGCTCTATTTTTTTTATTTCTTCGATTCGTTTGAACATCGTCTCCAGCATCTTGGAATCAAATTTGCTTGCTACAGTATTCTTTTTATTAGTAAATCTCGATGCAGCGTAAATAACAACACCCACGTAGTATCTCTCTCCTTTTTTACGCTCCGTACTGCCTGTTAAGTGAAAGCCAGGAACATACGAATCCTGCGCTAGAAGCGCATAGGATCGTTGTTATCGGCTTGAACAAGGCAGTAGCGGTAGATTAGTGTCTGTCAGCATGAAATGCGCTACAGACACTTCTATGAGCCATAAACCGCCCTGCTTGTGTAAAAAGTTTATTCCATACCTTTTAACATAAGAGCAAGATCATTTATATCTGTACTATTCTTCCTTGAATCATTTCGAGCTTCCTCAGATTTAGAAGGATCATTTTGTTCTTCCTTATTACTAGAGCTAGCTTTAGTACTTTCTTCAGTAGAAACAGTATTAATGAAATCAGATAGTACTTTTCGTTTGTTCTCAATCGCCTTTTCCAAGGGAACATCTTCACTAGAATCCTCTTTTTTTAAGGGATTGCTAGTATCATCTTGCTTCTCTTCAATGATTTTAGATGTGGATTTAGGAATCTCACGAGAATGATTTATTAGATTTGGTGATGGGTAAATTGGAATTTGATTATTCATATAGTGTACTGCTGTTGGATCTGGTAAATCATATGAATCCTTAAGCGTTTGGAGAGCTATTGTAATAAGCTCTCCAATTGCCTGATTTCGGTTAATATTACGCTTTTTCAAGTAATCGTTAAATGCTTCTGTATAAGTCGCATCATTACTAGGTGTGTACGTCAAACCTTCTCCTGGTGATAGGCCAGGCTTATGATTTTTTGCTCTTGCCATATCGATTCACTCCCCTAGTTAATTCACAGCACTTGCTAATTTTTGTTCAAAATAGTTAGCGATCAAGTAAGCACGACTCGTAATGAAAGGTGATTCCCAAATGATTGATGCATCCGGTAACTTGATATCTTCTTCATTTTTAAAGAATTCATAACCAAAGAGAACGCCACCACCAACTAAATAGAAGTGCTCTGCATTGACACCTTTAACACTCCAGTAAGAATCTACTTCTTTCATTACATCTGAAGCGTACGCTTCCATCACTTCTAATGTCTGCTTAGTAAAATCGATGTTACGTTTGCGTCCCCAAGATACTGTGAACTTAGGTGTTTTTCCTTCAACAGCTAGCTTTACACCTGGATAAATTACTTGTTTCATGAACTCTTCACGAGTACGGTATGGTTTCCCATCCTGATCGTTTGCTTTCAACGCCTCAATGATTGATTCAAATTCAGGTAGTTCAAGCACTTTCTCAAGTAACTGATCAACATACGTGTTAGTACCAAGGTTAACGTTTCTTGATGCCACTTTATTGAGTTGACTGTTTTCATATAGGGCTTCATCTAACGTACCAGCTCCAAGATCGGCAACAATATAATTCGCTTCAGGTGAAGTCAGGAGATTTTGATCTTTCGTAGCAACAAGCTCATTAGATTGAATATCGAATGATAGGGAAACACCACTAGTCGCGCCCTCAACCCGAAGCTTTCCACCTGTGATATTCAATACTACTGTCTTCCCTTTAGCAGGACCATCTAAAAACTGAATTTTATGTTTTCCTTTTAGATCTTCTAACGGTTTCTGACCCACTTTTTTATGTTCCTCAATAGGAAGCCCACCAGAATAGTTGATTTCAACTTCGATTTCATTCTCAGGACTTGCAATACTATCCTTTAAGGCTGCAACAGCTAATGACGTTAACGACACAATCTTATGAAGTGAGCTATTATGTTTGTCAGTATCAATTTGTGGTTGTTGCATGTCTGCTTTATCAATAGCATATTGGCCAACATAGAAGTAACTCTTTCTTTGATGCTGTTCCAACGAGTCTGTTTCAATATATACGTGCAACATTTCTTCTGGATTAATCTTATGGTTGCTTGCTTCAGTATGTAACTCGATCACACTTGGAGGAGCTGGAGCAATTACTGAAGGAATCGGAAAAGATACAATATCACCAGATTTCGAATCAATGTAGCTAGTCTTAGTGCTGGTGTTTCCAGTGTCCAATCCTGTAATTAGTGAGTATGTCATATAAATGACCCCTTTCGAATTTGGTTTAAAAATAAACTATCAATAGTTTTATTTAAACTATTTAACAGTCTTTGTTTGCTTACAAGTAAATTATATCACTAATTAACTATAATTTAAACTAAAAATAATTTTAATTTTAGTTTAAATTAAATCTAAATTTAAATTTTAATTACATTAAAAAAAGAGTATTCTTGTTTCCGCAAGAATACTCTAACCAAATTCGAAAAAATTAAAGCGAAAAGAGCTTTAATTCCTCATGTATTCATTTTAACAAAGATAACTCGAAAACAATACCAATTCATACATTTAACTAATAGCGGTTTCACGTGAAACGTAACTTACATTTGTTTTAGTATTATTGATCTTCATAGATCGTTTAGATAACTTAATCGTAGTCTGTTCCATTTGATCTAAAGTCCTTTCTTGAATAGCTGCAGGACAGTAACCAAATTTCTTTATACAAACATTTTCAACCATCCACATTTTTCTTGTCCAAAACTCATAGGTTTTTCCCTGAGAATCAATCGACTCTTGAAACTCACGTATTTCTTTTGCTGTTAAGAGTTCCATATTCTCTTTTAAAAAGTCTTTTGCATTTTTTAAAAGGAGATATGAATCAGAACGGATTAGTCTCATTTCCTTTAAAATAGAGTAAATCATGCTTAATGTCATTGTATTTAATAGCTCATCAACAGTTAATTCTGCTAAATAATCTTCATCTCTTAAGATAATTCCTGTCGTAAAACCGTTTATCTGAGGTCGAGAACCATCTTTGCCTACTTCACCATAAGGACTATTCGGACCAAGGTTAACGTTACAGAACGAACACTTATATATTTCACCCGAAAACAGTTCAACCTTCCCACCACAATAAATACAAGTCTTCATCTCCATGTCTCCCGTCTTTTAATATAAAGCTTTCCGAGGCAACGCCTCGGAAAGTCTCCTTATATCATTTTTTCAGAAACCAAAAGCTTTCGATCTTTCGCAATGCGATATACTAACCAGGTTTCATCGTAAGTCCATTCTTCTAATTCAGACCTCATGGTATTAACAACATTTTCAATAATTTCTTTAGCCGTTTTACACGTTAAGTAAAAGAGGCGTTCCGTTTTTGTTTTTGATTCCCCATATGAATCATAGAAATCACCGTATGTTTTTAGTTCAATCAACGGGCTTCCTAATTTAGATATATCGTTTAGTACATGGTGATTCTTTACATTGTGCATCTTCATATATTCATCGACAGTTAATTTACTCATTGCCTGACCATCTCCTTGTCTTTTGCAATAATAGGGCGGTGAGGATTTTACTCCTCACCGTTCGTTGTTAGAACAATCCTTCAGATTTTAATGAAAGGAAGCCTGTCTCATTATTTACAATCAAATGATCGAGCAATTTGATACCCATCAATTCTCCAACTTCAGCAAATCGTTTAGTTAACTGAATGTCTTCATGACTAGGTCTTAAATCGGCGCTCGGATGGTTATGACAGATTACAAATGAAGCACAGTTATTAAGAATAAGAGGTTTGAAAACCTCTCTGGGCGTAACAATCGAAGAACTAAGCGATCCCATATGCGCTCTGTTAACCATATTGATTTTATTCTTAGTGCTTAAACCGATTACTAGTAGAACTTCGCGATCTTCATCACCGATATAAAACGAAGCTAAATTTGCGACGTCGTTAGGGCTACTAATTGGAGTAGCAATTCGCCCTTTTCGAATCTTAGTTTCTTGAACAATTCTAACTACTTCTACGACTGACTCTAGCATCATAAATGACATTCCTCTTTTCGTTTTTTATGTCTTCGAATTTGGTAAAACTCTTGGTGTTACAAGCTTCCCCTCTCTCACCTCCTATATCTATTATAACACCAAAAGTATAATTTTACACTATTTTTAAACTAAAATTAGTTATTTATTTTACTTTCATCGATAAAGAAAAACGTTCCATCTAACTTTGCTTCAGCAATTAGATTAAGCATATTTTCAATCTTATCTAAAAAATCTTCTTCATTTTCAGATATTTCTTGAGTACACCATAAGTACTGTTTTAGCGAGTCATAATCTGCTTTCAAACAATAATTGATGAATCCTAAGACTGTAATCTCTTGAACTGGTTTCATTGGTTTTCCTCTTTTCGTTTTTGATGTTTTCGAACTTGGTTTTTTCCGTCTTTGTCTCCTCGGGGCGCTTAAAAGGCCTCACTAGGCTTATTTTTGCCGGTTTGGCACCGT
>NZ_JBBOUK010000003.1 GCF_038006045.1 Exiguobacterium sp. FSL W8-0210 | reverse complement strand
TAAACTGTACCCTGAGTAGTAGACACTAAAAAAAAGTCTACTGCTCAGGGTTTTTGTGTACACTGGACTAAATCATATTGGGAGTGAATTCGAGTGTCGAAGAAGATGTTTACGTCAAAAGAAATAGATGCGCTAGCCGCAAATCCTTACGTTAAATCTGTGAGCCCGAAAGGGATCACGTATACAGATGAGTTCAAGGAACTCTTTATAGCACAGACGTTGGAAGGGAAGTTCCCTGTGGAAATCTTCCGGGGATGTGGATTCGATGTGGAGGTACTCGGTGAACGGCGTATGAGTTCTTGTAAAAATCGCTGGACACGGGCTTACCGAAAAGATGGGGTAATGGGGCTACGCGATACACGATCAAGTAATTCAGGAAGGTGGAGAGATAGAGAACTGTCTACAGAAGAACGGTACGCGAAGCTCGAGGCCGAAAACAAGCTGTTGAAAGCAGAGGTCGAACTATTAAAGGAGATCCGCCTGGCGGAAGGGAGAGGAAAGCTGGACTAAGCACATCGCAAAAATATGAGCTGATTCAAGGTGTCATCATCAAGCACAAAATGAAGGGGATGGTCAGCCATCTCTGTCAGGTGGCCGGGGTGTCACGTCAGGGATACCACGCCTATTTCTCGGAACGGAGGAGACAGATCAGACAGGAGCGCGAATCGAGAGACATGGCTCTTCGTGACTTCGTTCTGAAGGCGTTCCACTTCAAGAAGCGCAAGAAGGGTGCTAGGCAGATCAAGATGGTGCTGTCTGGTCATTTCGGTGTGACGATGAACCTGAAGTGCATCCGACGTATCATGCGGAAATACAACATCGTGTGTCCAATCCGTAAGGCGAAACCATACAAACGGCTCATTAAGGCGACCGCCGAGCACCGGGTGGTGCCGAACCACCTCAAACGCGAGTTCAAACAGGGCACGCCCTATAAGGTGCTTCTCACCGATATCACCTACATATTTTACGGGAACGGTAAGCGGGCCTATCTTTCGACCATCGTGGATGGTTCGACCAATGAGGTATTGGCGCATCAACTCTCTGAGAACATCAATCTCGACATTGTATTGGACACGTTGAAGCGTTTACGGAAGAACCGGAGGATTCGCTTGGACAAGGACGCATTCATCCATTCAGATCAAGGAGGGCACTACACGAGCCCGACCTACCAGAAAGAGGTGAAGCGTATGAAGCTAGGTCAATCCATGTCCCGACGGGGCAACTGTTGGGATAACGCTGTCCAGGAATCATTCTTTGGGCATTTCAAGGATATCGTCGAGTTAAAGGCCTGTACCACGTTCGATTCACTACAGCGTGAAATCCGAAAAGCCATTAACTATTACAACCATCATCGTTATCAATGGAACATGAAAAAGATGACTCCCGTACAGTACAGGAATCATCTCCTTGAAGCAGCATAAGTTTTTTTATTAATGTCCTTTACATGGGGTACAGATTAACTGGAGCATGCTCGTTCATTATGGACTGCCTTTTTTATTTACTGTGCTTCATCATCAAAACGTCTCGAATCAGCTCATATTCTTTTCTCTCATTGGAAGAGAATAGCTCAAGATACTCGTCAATCATCGTAGAAATAATCGCATCTGCCGAATCAGCTTTGCCCATTGTCACTAACGCTGACAATTTATTTTTTGTAAGGTTTGATACACGAACAGTGCTGGAACCCATATTGACGGAGTTCTTAGCTGATCGTTTGTTTGAGGTTTCTTTCTGAGCAGTAGATTTAGATTCCACTGTTTTGTCTTCAGATACTTCAGCTTTATATGTTTGTTGCGGCGCCGCTGCACCCTTACGGTCCAGCAACCGCTTTTTCGTTGGTTTTTGAATCAAATCTGACATATTATTCACCCCTGTTCCACGTAATTCATTTCTGCTTCGAGACGGTGTAAGAACTCCTCTGCGACTTTCGCGTATGTCTCCATGACACGTTTATCATGCATATCTTCCTCGACAATCCCAGTGATGTCATATCGCTTCAAACGCTCCATGTTCTTGATCACACCTTCAAAAAGGTTATGCGATCCAAATACATTCTTGGCATTTTCAAGCGTTGCCATATCTACGGCTGCACCATTTTTGAGAAGAACCGGTAGGATTCCAAGAATATCAAAATCAGCATCATAGTCATCCAGCAATGTCTGCAGGTACTGTGTGAACACCTCGGCTCCCTGCAAGCTTCGTTCCTGTGTCTGAAGTACAACGACAACGAAATCAGAGGCATAGAGGGCAGAGTCAGTATAGATGGAGATAGTGGGAGGAACGTCCACAAAAATGAAATCAAACTCGCTCTTCAGAGGTTCAAGCAAAGTAGACAGATACGTCACGCGGTCCACTTCTTTCTCAAACTTCTTCTCAAGAAACTTCGGGTACTGTGCGAAATCACTGAACGAGGGAAGTAGAAACAGATTGTCCGTAACTTCTGTGACAATGCTACTTAAATCGCCTTCTTGCATTGCGGCCATCAATGTTTTCTCGAAGGTTATGTAATCATCTTCTCGTGCAGCCTTCGTTTTCAAGAACAAGGTAGTCGCATTCGCCTGCGGATCTTGGTCACAGAGCAATACACGATAGCCTTTCTTGGCCAATGCGTAAGCGAGCATCGTGCTATTCGTCGTCTTTCCCGTGCCGCCTTTAAAGTTTCCGAACGTCACAACAATCGCTTCCTGCTGTGAGAGATCAAGCTGATTGGTCATTTTAGTGCCTCCTTTTTTATTTGTAACTTCAACGTATCAAACTTTTTGTCATTTGTATACATGTATACGAATGATTAGATTTGTTTCATGTTAAAGATTGAATTAATTCAGATAGTGGTATATAGTTATTGTAAGTAAAGAGTAAGAATTCTTACTGTGTAAATGAAACATAAAGCAATCAGCCAACAAAAAAAAAACAAACAAATTAAAAAACCGAGCGATAATAAATCACACGATAATGAAAATGGTAAAGTGAAAAAAGGAGAGATAAACCATGTTAGCAACGAAAACGAAAAAGGTTGCCGTCTCCAGCAAAAGACAAATCGCCATTCCAAAAGAATTTTTTGATGCGATCGGTATTGAAAAAGAGATTATTATGGAACTGAATGACGGGGTTATTCAAATCAAACCAGTAAGAACACATACGGATGATTTTTCAGACGAAATATTAGCAGATGTTCTTGAAGATGGCTTTACCGGGAACGACATCTTGAAAGAGTTTCAACGCCGTAAAAATATGATTCGTCCGGCTATTTCACAAATGGTTAAGGAAGCATTAGAATCCGAACCGACTTCAATAGATGATTTATTCGGAGATGACGACGAGGACTGATTTGAATTGAGTGATAACTTGTTTATTAAATATTCTCCCGCAGCAAAAAGATACTTTAAAAGTCTCAAAAAGAACGACAAACAACTTCAAGATTTGTACAAATTAACTTTAGAAAAAATCTCAAGCAACCCTGAAATCGGAGAATTTAAGACGGGTGATTTATCCGGAATTCGAAGCTATGATTTTAGATATAAGGGCACCGTTTACGAGATTGCCTATATCCTTGAAGAGGGCAAAGACGGGGAATGGATTGTCGTTATTTTAGCCGGGACCAGAGAAAATTTTTATAATGAATTGAAGAGATATCTAAAATCTAATTAAATCGTTAATCAAAAACGCTTAAGTCGACGTAAACGTTAAACTTGAGCGTTTTTACTTTTTACCCCGCCTACCAGGTCAAGCTATCATCTCTACGGTCGCTGGCGTGATAAAGCTGTACAGGCTTCGTTTCATACTGTGTCCAAAAGCGCGCATTAACTTAATGCTGCTCACCGCAGAGGATATATTGAGAGAGCATAATCTGTTTTCAAAAGTCTATTGTATAATTGCAAAGAGGTGATTATTTTGGAATATGAACGAATTCCTTTAATCTTGAAAAGATTTTCCTTTGAAGCAAAAATGGAGGAGGCTCAGCATCACTCAAATAAAATTATGTCTCCAAGCGGTCTAATTGACCCCACCCTTTTGAGAGGTAAGTGGTTACCGTGGGAGTTAAATACGTATGCGCTTTTCTCAATTTTTACTATTAACGAGTACAACAATCAGAACTTTTTAAACACGTATGGTAAAAAGAGATTTTCAGAAATCATGACAAGCGTTAGAGGATCTCAACATGGGGGAAAAACCAATAGCCAGTCTTCTTCAAATTTTTTAAGGGACTTTCTAATTGTTGTAGGTTTAACTCAATTCATTCTTCAAGAGAATAAATATATGAAATATTATAGATACTCCTATTTTTTTAATTTCTCAAATGATTTTGTGGACATGAAGACTGAATTCTTCGGGAAATTCAATCAGAACTATGAAGATTTTCTTCAATTAAGTAATATAGTCAATCTATTTTATCCCGAAGGTAATTCATTGCAATCAATATTGCATGACGACTTTCATAATGTAATTTATAGAGAATTCTCACAAGTAATTAAATTCTTAGAGCTCAACAGACAAGAATTTATAGATTTACAAAGAAAACTTATAAATAGACCTGAACATTACGTTACTAGTTATAACTATCTTTATACCTATCCATTTATTCTCCATCAAGAAAAAAGATACTTCCCATTACCCCATACGTTGACAGAAGCAGTTACCACCTCCCTTTTGACAAGGCTTACAGCAGGGAATAATGATCTGAGATCAAAGTTTGGTAAGTACGTTCTCGAGTCATATTTAACACACATAGTAAGTCTAGGTAGTTTCTTTGAAGAGTGTATCGAAGAATATCCATATAACTTTAAAAGAAATCAAAAGAGAACCGTCGATTTGATGTTAAGGAAACAGGACTTAGCACTGCTAATTGAATGTAAATCAATAGTGCCTCAAAGAGGATTACGTAATCTCAACGAAGGTGACATTGAAAGAACCATTTTACGATTAAGTGAAAACATGATTCAGTTATACCGGAATGCTACCATGAAGTTTGGCAAAGAATATTATCCCTTTGACGAACAAAAAACCTTTGAGTTAAGTGATACATTTGGAATAGTGATTATGTTAGAAGATAGTTTTATTCGTAGAGAAGAAATATATAAAAAAGTTGCACAAGAACTGGATTTGGACATAGATCAATACAACCATCTGTGCTCGAATTTCAAATTTATAAGTTTATATGAGCTTGAACGAATTATATTTGAGGATTGGGATTTGTTTGAGCTATTAGGGAAGAATAAAGTGAATCCTCAAGCATGGTTTGATTTCACCCTCATTCCTGTAGAAATACGCAAAGAAGGATTAAATACACATTTGAAATCGTTCATTGATGAATTGAACAAAGAGTTAACAAATTTTGTAGATGTACTTCACAAAGAAGGAATTATTAAGTCCTAAGGCATCTTAAAAAAACATCTTAGTCTTATTGTCTATACAACAAAATATAGAAAGGAGGTGGGTAAATGACAAAACATTCCGGAGGAAAGGTAGGAAAGGCTGGGAAGACATTAGGTAGTAAAACGTCTTCGAAGAAACAAAAAAGTAAAGCGGGAAAAACTTTAAAAAAACATCAGGACGATAAACATTAAAAATGTCCCCTAATTAGGATGTATAACCGAATGTTTTACGATTAACATTCGGTTATATAAAAGGATTTTCATGTGCTTAGAAACTGGTGTTTAATACATTAACTATCAAACTTTTTATCGTTAAAAAAGTCATTTAATGAAATATTCAACCCAACGCAAAACTTTTGAATTGTACTTACTTTAGGATGTTTTGTGCGTCCGCTCATTAACTCTGAAATTGTCGCCTGATTCAATCCACCTTTTTGAATGACTTGATGGATGGTCATGTTGCGTTCCGCTGCGAGCTCTTTCATCCGCTCGATGATTGCCTCGTTCAATTCCACTTGCTCACCCCACGATCAAAGTACTCTCTTCATCACTTATTCTTTATTAACTCTTCTATTCCTCTACCCTACCACAATCTCTCGAAATCAAAATACTTGTCATTATTTTCTATCTACAATGCGTTATTTTTTTACAATTGTGCTACAAAATTAAAAATATTGAGTTTCTGTTGCTCGTTTTCCCTTATATAGAGCGCATTCGACAAGAATCGTCAATTGTAAAATTTCTGACATATCAGAAAACTGATGATTTTTAGACTTAATCCTGCTATATTGGAACCAACAAAAGGAAACATCTGTTTGGTCGCCGCTCTGGTTTACAGAAAGGGGAAGGCTTATGTATCGATTCGGGGAGTGGTTGAAGGAGAACCGCCGGCTCTCGGGCTGGTCACAGGTCGAACTATCAGAGAAGACATTTGGAGAGATTTCGCAACCCGCCATCAGTCAGTACGAACAGAACCGTTCGGTGCCGTCGATTGCGGATATTGATCACCTAGCTCGAGCGTTCGGACATACGCTCGCGACGGTGCCGTGGGACGCCATCGACTTTGGATACGGGGCGAAGCGGTCCGTCACCAAGCTCGAACGACGCCGGTTCGACCTGAAGGAGTTGCCGCAGGCCGACTCGGTCCGCACGTTCGACGGGAAGACCTATGAACTGCACGGTTTCATCGGCATCGAGAAGGCGAGCGGCGAGGCGGTCCAGCTGACGCAACTCTACTACCGGATCCGCACGGTCGTTTGTGACGCTCACGTGCTCGCCAAGCGCAAGAATCCGGATGACGAGCTCATCCACGTCAAGAAGCGAAAAAAAGTCCGACAGTAATCGACATCGACGCAGCAGAACATCCTTAAGGATGGTCCAATCCAATCACATACCGGCGTGTCCCTCACCAGTGACCGGGTGAGCGGGATCTACGCACAGATGGTTCGGCGAGAGTCGCCTAAAACTCGCCACAAGGTCACCGCATCGTTCCGGGTCATCGAAAAACCCTGTACAGCTTCTCATCTCAGCGGGGAGCGGAGTTCGTGGGGGAACGGCTAGAAACCCACCGCACCGAATCCGACTGTCCTTAATGATGTGCTGCTGCACATCACGAGATCAAGGGAAGGAAGTGTGTACTGTGGCATCAAAAGAACAGAAACAGAACCGTAACTTCGCCGAGAAACTCTTACGCATCCGTGGGAAAGACTACGAGGAGTGGCTCGACGAACAGCATCAACAGGTCATCCAGGACAACCAGGAACTCATTTTAGAGGCGCTCGAGGCGAAGCTCAGCTTCAAGTCGCCGGCGCACCAGGACTAAGGAGGGAACGACATGGGACTCAATGAGACAGGGCTCAGCTTGCTTCAGTTCTTCCAGGGGCTCGCCGTCATCGCCGCGGCCATCGCCTTCGCGATCGGGGGCTTCTATTTTATTTTCGGCGGGGATCGCGGCCGCTCGAAGGCCGTCGGGTGGCTCGTCGGGGGCGCCGTCGGTCTGATCATCGTCATGGGCGCGTTCACGCTCGCCGAGATGGTCGACCAGAACATCAAATTCTAATGCACACACACGGAGCGTTCCAATCGGAAGGCTTTTTTTGTTGCTTGAAACGAGAGGAGAGACGAAATGCTGTTTGTACGATTCACCGACGTACCGGACACACGGATTCAGAACTATGAGCGGCTCACCTTCGCCGAGGCCGTCGTGGCAACACATGATCTACATCAGGCACGTAGCGAGGAAGGGACGAGCTGTTCCGGTGACTTCCGGCTCTTCGACCAAAAAGATGAGTTGCTCTATCGGGGGACGTTTACGTTTGGGACCGAAGGCACCTATCCGAACCTGTATCATCAAGTGAAAGACCGGGTACAACGGATCCGGACGAAGAAAGAGGATAACGCGAAGAAGATGTGGATCCTCGACGAGATCGAGTCCGAGACACCGCAAGACTATAAGCACCATTCCGTCAGATCGAACCCGATCATGTCATCGATCTATCAGTCACGCCTGACCCGACTACAGCGCCGCCTCATCTACGGGGCGGCCACGGCCGGGATTTTATTTACCTCACTGTTTACTGCCACGCAATGGCTCATCGACAAGGAGGCACATGCTGAACAGGTGACCGGTATCGAACAGACATGGCTGGATGCCTACGAACAAGCGCTCCAAGGTGAAGAATCATCACTTATCCAACTGCTAGAGCGGAAAGACCGGTCCGAGGAAGAGAACGCCCTACTGGTCGACCTCTATCTCGCGGAAGGAGAAGACCAGAAAGCGCTCGAGCTCACGGATGACCCGATTCTGATCGAGACGAAGCTGGCCGGGCTCGACCTATCCGATAAGGAGAAATTGGAACGGCTCCGGGACTTCCAAGCGTCACATCCGACCGATGAGGGCGCGTTCGATATCGCCGCACTGGAACGGAATCATGACACCGTGGCCAAGACGGAAAATGTCGAATGGACCGCTCCCCGCGTCTCTGCGAAAGTGACCGCTTATCTTTCCCTCGGAGACATCGAATCTGCAAACGAATGGGCGTCCAAGACAAACGAACCTGACGTACAAGTAAAGATTGATAAATACCAAGACATTACGGCCACAATCGACGGACTGAACGAGAAACTAAAGAAAACTTCTAGCAAGGACACCGCAGCTCGTGAGAAGATTCAAGCCGCTATCGCTGCAGAAGAAACTGATCTGGAAACAATTCTTTATTTAAATTAAGGTAGGTGAAATAATTGAGAACTGAATCTCGATCACCACGATTTCCTATACGTCTGCTCTTCCCCGCCCTGTTCTGCCTGTTGGTGTTGCCGGTCGGGATTTTTTATCTGCTGAACGGGGTCTACAACACTATTCGACAAATCATGACCCCAATTCTAAAAGAAGGGCTTTTGGCCGGAGCGGCGATTCCGACGCTCTCACCCTCCTTGTTCGTGGAGGTGAGTCTTCCCTCTTCAACCGTCTTGGTCGGACTGATGGCGTTCAGTCTGTTCATCGGACTGGTCGTGTTCGGCAAGATATGGCTGAACTTCCGGGATCTGCGAAATAACCAGAAAGGGAGCGCCCGCTTCACGTCGTTCGATGAATTGAAGCAACAGTACCGTCGCGTCCCGGACCGGAAGAAACGCTATGACGGATCAGGCGGTGTCCCCGTCGGGCGGGTCAAGAACGAGCTGTTCATCGATGATTCGCCCGTCAACAACCTCGTCATCGGGACGACCCGATCCGGGAAGGGCGAGACGTTCGTCTTCTCGACAATCGACCTGTACAGCCGGGCGCGTGACCAAGCGAGCCTAATCATCAACGACCCGAAAGGCGAACTCTTCGCCGCCTCGAAGGAGACGCTCGAGCAACGCGGCTATCAGGTCGAGGTGTTGAACCTGATGAACCCGCTCCAATCAATGTCGTACAACCTGTTGCAACTGACGATCGACGCATTTCTCGAGGAGAACTATTCGCTCGCCCAACAGTATGCGCGCTCGGTCGCGTTCATGTTGTACCATGACCCGAAGGCACGTGACCCGTTCTGGGCCAACTCGTCGATCGACCTGTGTACGGCGCTCATCCTCGGGCTCTGTGAGGAGGCGAAGGACACGCCGGAGAAGATCAACATGTACAACGTCGCCCTCATGCTCTCGGACCTCGGCTCACGGACGGTCGTGACGCGACAAGGACAGGAAATCTCGGCACTCGACGAATTCTTTCAGCGGTTCCCGGAGAACCACCCGGCCCGGCTTCAATTCGCGACGCTTCACTTCTCCGGAGGCCAGACACGGGCAAGTATCCTGGCCAATACGAACGCGAAGCTCGGCATCTTCACCTTGAACGGGACCGGAAAGCTGACGTCGATGAACTCGCTCGACATGCGACGCATCGGATTCAACCGCTGGATTAGTGGACGGACTGAACCTTTGACACGACTCACGTTCAAATTCCCCGATGGGACAAGCCATTCGCTCACGACCGATGACGATGGCAGCTTCATCGTGTATCATACGTCGTCACTTCAATCTGGAAACACCGTTCAAATCTCGACCGAGTCAGGTACTTCAACGATTCAGTTGGAAGCGCAGGACGAGGAAACCGGACAATTCGATTGCTCTATCGACGGTTCTATCCAAATCCGTGAGGTGATGCATCAACTCCAACCTGTGGCGGTGTTCCTGATTGTCCCGGACTATGATCCGACATTCAATGTCATCGCATCCCTTTATATCAAACAGGTGTACACGGCGCTCGCCCGGGTCGCCTCGCAGACTATACAAGGCAAATGCGAGCGTCAGGTCGTCTTCTTACTCGATGAATTCGGCAACATGCCGCCGATTGAAGGCATGGCCAACATCATCACCGTCTGTCTCGGGCGCAACATGCGCTTCAATCTCGTCATCCAAGCCTATTCCCAACTCGAGAACCTATACGGAGAGGATTGGAAGACAATCGACGGAAACTGCGGGAACACGCACTACCTGTTGACCGCGGACGAGTCGACCGCCGAACTGATCTCAAAGAAGCTCGGTGAGGCGACCATCGTCACGAAATCGCGGTCCGGTCAAACGTTCTCGCTCAAGAAATCGAAGACGGAGAACGTGGACGGCCGTCGGCTCATGACGGCGACCGAGGTCATGGGACTCAAAGAGGGCGAGATGCTCATCATCCGTGTCATCAAGCGTCAGGACACGAAGAAACGACGCATAAAGTCGTATCCGATCTTTCTGAGCGGCAAAACTGCGATGAAGTACCGCTACGAATACCTGGCGGACGATTTCGACACGGACCGTTCCCTGCATGATATCGACATCCCCTGCCGTCACGCAGGTCTCGACTTCGAGCAAATCCGTATCCGTTTCGCGAAGAAAGAAGACGAGACGGATACCAACGCGCCTTCGAATCAGGACGACAAGTCCTTGACGGTACGTGACGTGCTGCAGGACAGCATCCTCCGCTCGATGTTCGAAGGGCATGACATCGGAGGCCTTTCCCTCCCTGAGTTCGAGACGAACCTGAACCTAGGTATTTACAACGTCACCGACAGCCAGAAGAGCTTTTTGAGCACGATGATCGCGAAACGACTCGAGAAACTGAAGCAAGGTACACCGTAGAGAGGAGGCCGAACCCATGGCCGTGAGTGCGAGAGAGAAGCGAATCCAGAACGAATTGCGTGTCGTCGCGAGGATCATCGAGACGCAGCGCGTCCGCCTCGAACGGGGCGACGTGCTCAATATCCAGACGACTGATGGCTTTCTGACCGTCTATCAAGACGACACCTCAGACACCCTAAAAACTGTTACACTAATAGATAAGTTCGACTTCCGCGTCAACCTGAAAATCGCGGATCTACTAAAGGGGAAAATCGTCTGACGGAGGGGTAAACGTTATGAGGAAAATCTTGATTGGTGCCCTACTCGGGAGTTCGTTACTTTTAGCATCGTGCGGTGCCGAGAGTTCGAATTATCTTTCTACGACTTCTGTTGAAGAAATTGCAGATATTAAAACTGGCCAAGAAAGTGCTTACGTTCTTGTAGACAGCGATAGTCAAGGTAATGAAGGGGCTTACGTTGATACTGTGCGAGAAGTCGCCACGGAAAAAAAGAAAGACGTTCTCTTATTCAATCCGTTTCAGCCTAATGGGGAAGATCTTGAAGAACGTTCTACCCAAGAACATCCTGAACTTAAAGGTGGCAGATTGTACGAGATAACTGATGGTGAAATCAGCCGTGAATTAAATGTATCTGCCCTTACAGAAGATGAATTAAAGGATCAAGTCACTAACTTCATTAAATAGCCTCTGAATGGAGGGATTCTATGGGTGAAAACGAAGTTGTAAATAAGCTACAAGAGTTCACTGATATCCTTAGTCTCAGTACACTGGTACTGGATGCCCTCCGCTCAATGGGTTGGATTTTAATACGTGGCTTAGCAGTATTGATTGATGGACTTGAAAAAGTGACTGACAGCATACTACTAACGAAAACATTTTTTAATAACTCTCAAGTGGTTGAATTCGTTTCTACGATTCAACCTTTTTTGTACGTTCTTTTAGCTGCTAGCTTCCTATTCACGGGTTATCTCATCATTTTTCAAAAGAAATTTGATCGAGAAGGATTTTTAATCAATCTGTTTATCACGTTGCTCATTCTCGGACTATTATCTCCAACGATGACGCAAGTAAGTGAGTTCAGTGATACCGCGATTGATTTCACAGCTCAAAACTCTGACGAAAACTCTTCCAGTGAATCGATATCAAATCAGATTTTACGAGAAAACATTCATGATTTGATTGAATATGACCGAAACGATTTTTCTGGTTTGGAAAGTGCGGCTTTGAACTCTCTGCCTCAAAGTCATTTACGAAATATTGATATCAACGAGGTATTCGATAGTAATGAGTTTCGCTTGGGAAGTACTGGCGAACAAATCTCTCAGTCCAAACTAACCTGGAATGGTGAAACGATGGGAAGCTCAAAACTCGACCAAAGTGGTGTCGAGTGGAACAACCAGTATTACTACCGCTATCAGCCGAACTGGTTGACCATCTTCGTGACACTCGGGATCATGGGCTTCACGTTGTTCTCGATCGCCTACAAACTGGCGCGTCTGTCGTTCGAGCTTGCCTTCAACTATGTCCTGGCGATTCTCGTCGCACCGGCCGATCTTCACAGTGGTCAAAAGACGAAGAAGGTCATCCAAAGCATTTTGAACACGTTCCTCGTGATTATCCTGATCTTCGTTTCGATTAAACTGTACACGATCGGGACCGCCTATCTGGCGGAGACGTTGGACGGTTTCGCCTATCTGATCGCCCTCATCGCCTTCTCGGTCGCATTGATTGACGGGCCAAACATGGTCGAGCGGCTGTTCGGGATCGATGCCGGACTCAAACGGGGATGGGGTGTCGCCCTCGGCGCCTATGCCGCCGGGAAAGGTGTGACCTCGGTCGGTGCCCACGCGGTCTCAAAGGTCGCGCGTGCCGCACAGGGCGCACCAAAGATGCCCTCACTCCATGAGGCCGCGACGACACGGGTGGATTCAAATGCCATGCCGCATAACGGTTCAACACTTAGTGCAGCGGACCAAGCTTCACAGCGGATGGACACCGAGAGACAAACCGATCCAGATGGTGTCGCTCAGGAGAACCAAACTGCAAGTCGTAATCAGACTGACCAAGAGAAACCGACAAATCCGAAGAACGATGCGCAACCAAACAACGGTCAAGAATCTGAGCTTGAAGTGCATGGGTCTCCACACGTGAACGAAGCGTCGGGCCGCCCGTCTCCCGAATCGATCCATGCGACGAATCCTAATTCGAATGTCGAACGTGGACTCGACCATAAAACAACGTCATCGGAGACACCAAGACCGGAGTCGATTCACGATCATTCAAGTTCTGGTCATTCTCCAAGCCCTAGTTCGTCGCCTATCGAACCGGTCACTCGTTCTATCGATAACGCATCCGGACCAGGCCATCGTCACGATGAATCAGTAGACAGAAATGACGTGACGACACCGACACCTCATGAGGTACCACCTTCAAGCGGCTCATCCTCGTCTTCTTCATCTACGATGGATTCGAGTGATGTATCAACGGAGAAACGCCAAGGACGCGCCCGCCGGACCATCCATCAGGATACCGCGCTCGACATAGAGACCGAGGTCATCGAACAGGTGCGTGAGAGTCAGACTCACCGTCATAGCCAGCACCAGGAAGAGTCGCGACGGATCTATCCGACCTCGCCGCCTAAACCTGACTACACCAAGAAGAAGGAGTGATGACCCATGCGCAAATACCGGATCCCGAACGAGGTCACGACCGAGCTCAAGATCAACAAGATGCTCTATCTGCATGATTTCCTATTCCTCGTCGGGCTCATCGTGCTCCGCCTCGTGACGCTCCCGTTCATCCCGTCGGTGCTGCACATTCCGTTCACGGTATTTCTCGTCGTCTTCGGGCTGTTCATGGTGCTCCGGCCGGCGACGAACCCGCAGAAGCGGATGGTCCATGCGCTCTATTACGCGCTCATCAAACGGAAAGACACCTATCTCGCACTCGACGCGCACACGAAAGGACGTGATTGAGATGGCTTTTATCGAGGAGTCGCTACAAGAACCGAGACGCACGGGCACCTGGCTCGACGAACAGGACGTGGTCGAAAAACGGAAGGTCAAAGACAAGGTCGTCATCAAACCGACGGTCGCCGAACTGATGCCGGTCGTCGACATCACCGGGACCGAGGCGTTCGAGATGCGCGACGGGACCTATCTCGACATGGTCCAGCTCACCTCGAAGGACATCTACTCCTTGAATGAGGAGGAAAAAGACCATGACGTGTTCTCGCTCGCCTATCTCCTGCAGGCGTACACGCACCCGCTCAAGGTCGTGCCGCTGAACACGCCACTCAGTCTCGAGCGGCAGAAGATCAGCATCGAACGACAGATTCGACAAAATCAGACACCGGCCTACCTGCCCTTCTTATTAAAGAAGAAGCAGGAGCTCGAATACCTCGAGGAGCATCGCACGAATCGCGATTATCTCCTCTTTTTTTATGCCGACGACGAGCGGACGCTACGCGAGCGGAAGACGCACCTCTATAAACTGCTCCGTCGCTCGAACCCGATGCGCGAGCTGACGCTCGACCAGAAGGTCCATGTGCTCTACCAACTGAACAATCCGAACACGAAACCGCAACTCGACACCTGAAGAAAGGAGTGACGCGCATGTGGCAGCGCCTACGTGAGAAAATGGCCAGACAACAGGACCCGGAGACCGTCAAGATCGAGAAAGGCTATAACCCCGACGTCATCGCCAAGATCCAGCCGCAGGGCGGCATCAAGTTCGACGCCAACTTCGTCCGGCTCGGTGACGGTTATCTGTCGTGCCTCCACGTCTATAAATATCAGTCACTTGTCTATGACTACTGGCTCGAACCGATCTTAAACATGCCGGGCGTTTTGACGACGCTCGACATCGGGACGGCCGACAAGCGTGAGATCATCCAGACCATCAACAAGTCGATGGCCGAACAGAACACACGCTTTGAGAACGCAAAGGACAACATCGACCGCATCGACGCCCGGGAGACGTACAAGGAACTGAACGAGCTCTACGAACAGATCACCCAGGGCGAGACGATGAAATATCTGCATCTGCGCCTCTATGTGAAGGCGAAGACGCTCGACGCGCTCGAGGTGAAGGTGCAGGAAGTGATGGAAGAACTCGAGGCGCGGAACTTCCGCTCGACGATCTTCCTGAACGAACAGGAATGGGAGTGGCAGAGCCTGTTCACAAGCTATGACCAGCAACAGAGACTACCGAACCGGCGCCGTGGGAAAGAGATCCCGTCCCTCTCCATCGCCGGCGGTTACCCGTTCCACTTCACGTCGCTCCAGGACGCGACCGGCACATATTACGGGACGACTGACACGAATGGCAGCGTCATCTTTGACCTGTTCCACAAGGACAAACAGCGCAAGTTCTATAACGCGCTCATGATCGGCAAGATGGGATCCGGGAAGTCGACGCTCCTCAAGAAAACGGTGCTCGACCAGGCAATCAAAGGGAACAAAATCCGCATCCTCGACGTCACGGGCGAGTTCTCCGACCTCGTGCGCCAGCTCGGCGGAAAAGAGATCGCGCTCGACGGTTCGGCCGGTCTCATCAACCCGCTCCATGTCTATAAGACGGTGACGAACAACGACGGCAGTGCCAACGAGGCGCTCTCGTTCATGCAGCACCTCTCAAAGATGGCCGTGTTCTATCACTACATCAACCCGGCGGCGACGCAGGAAGAGACGAACGAGTTCGAGATTTTGCTTCGCGATTTATATGTCCGCCACGGGCTCTGGGACGAACAGGGCGAACTGCCCATCACGACGCACCCGGCGAACCGGTACCCGACGTTCTCTGACTTCTTGAAACTCGTGCGTCGTGAGCTCTACACAGACGACACACGCACCTCGATCAAGGAGGCGATCAGTCCGAACCGCGTCCGACGTCTCGAGAACATCGAGCTCGCGGTCACGAACCTCGTCCATAACTACGGCAACATCTTCGACGGCCATTCCTCGATCGACCGGTTCGACGAGGAGCTCATCGTGTCGTTCCCGCTCCGGAACCTGACGAGCCTGCGGGACGAGGTGTTCCAGGCGCAGGTCTTCTCACTCATGAACATGCTGTGGGACGGGATGATTTCTAACGGCTCGAGTCAACTGAAAGCCTATAACCAGGGTGTGCTCCGGACCGAGGAGGCATGCAAGTACCTCATCGTCATCGACGAGGCGCACCACTTGATCAACACGCGCGACATCGCGCAACCGGCCATCCTGTATCTGCAACGCTGTATGCGCGAGGCGCGCAAGTACTTCGGCGGCATCTTCTTCGTGTCGCATCTGATCACTGACTTCGTGCCGGCCGGATCGAAGTCCGAGAACGCGGAGAACGTCAAGTCGCTCTTCCAGCTTACGCAATACAAGATCATCGGCGAACAGGACGCGGAGAGCATCCCAATCATCCAGACGGTGTTTGATGGCCAACTCTCGAATTCCGAGATGCGGATCATTCCCTCGCTCGAGACGGGGCGTGTCGTCCTCAGCATTTCCGGCGTGCAGAACCTCATCTTTGACGTCGATGTCGCACCCGAAGAACTCGTCTTGTTCGGTGGGGGTGCCTGATGTGGGCGGCCGCGAAACGGACGGCCCGCTTCGCCGTCACGGCGAAATGGCAGCTCGCGACGCTCAAGTGGCGGCTCATCCTGCTCGGCATCGCGGCACTCGTGTTGTTCCTGGTCATCCTCGTTGTCGGAATCCTCGACACGCTCACAGGTGTCCAGAACGAACAACCGACCGACGTCACGTTCAATACCGCAGGAGGTCTACAGGTAAGCGACCAGGTGCTCCAATATCGGGGCTTGGTCGAATCGGAACTGTCGAAGCACGGACTGGCCGAACAGACGAACCTCGTACTCGCGCTCATGATGCAGGAGAGCGGCGGACGCGGGAACGACCCGATGCAGGCGAGCGAATCGAAGTGTGGACGCATCGGATGCATCACCTCCCCCGAGGAGAGCATCGTCTACGGCGTCGAACATTTCGCCGCCGTCTTCGAACGGGCGAACCGTGACGTGCAGCTCACGCTACAGAGTTACAACTTCGGAGGCGGCTTTATTGACTATGTGCAACAGAACGGAGGACGGTACTCGAAAGAGCTCGCCATCTCGTTCTCCCAAATGATGTACCAACGCGTGAAACACACCGGCATCTACCGCTGTCATCGTCCGAGCGCGGTCCAGCACGGTGCCTGTTATGGGGACATCGAGTATGTCGATGCGGTGTTGAAATATCTTGCGCCGGTCGCCGTCGCCGACGGGGTCATCACGAAAGAACTGTTGTCGGGGTTACATTCCCCGCTCGCCATCCCGCTCAACGTGACATCGCGTTTCGGGTGGCGCGTCGTCTTCGGACAACGGGATAACCACACCGGTATCGACTTCAGTTGCACCCCGTCCGACACGATCCACGCGGTCAAGAGCGGCACCGTCATCTATAGCGGGAACCGCGGACCGTACGGCAATCTCGTCCAAGTCCGACACGACAACTACATCACGGCGTACGCGCACCTGAGTCGTCTCGGCGTCCAGACCGGGCAACAGATCGACGCTGGGCAGGCGCTCGGGTACTGCGGCACGACCGGCCGTTCGAGCGGGAACCACCTACATTTCGAGATCAAGACGGGTGAATGGTCCGGTCATATCGACCCCGCCCCGGTCTTCGGATTTTGAGTCATGGATGTATGGAAAGGAGGAGGAAGAATGAACTTCACCGCACGTCACCTCGCGTATCTGTTCGGGGTACTGCTTCTTATTTCGATCGCGGCGAACGCCTTTTTCTATCAACAAGCGACGGCTGTCACGAGTATTTCAGACCCTAGTGAGACGAAAAATGAGAGCGTCACTTCCCTTGAATCGGCAACCTCCGAGGATACGTCAGCGGACACCGAACAAGTCGTCGCTTCGAAGGAGACGGAACGAATGGAGGAGCTGACGACACGCGCGACGCGCTTCGTCGAGTACGCCTTCACCATCACGAAGGACAGTTACACGACCCAGAAACGACAGTCGAAGGACGTCATGTCGGAGGAACTCGCGGCCACACTCTTCGCCGCTGATGGGAGCGACGTCAGCACGTTCGAGACGACCGTCCGCGACATCGAGGTGTTCCCTTCTGTCTCCGGAGAAGATTGCCTCGTACGGTTCGAACAGCACCTGTGGATCACCGAGACGGGTTATGAAGAGACGACGCAAGAACTGTTGGCCCTGATGTTCGAGTCCATCGACGGACGTTTGATTGTCACCGAGATGGAAGACCTGACACCAAAAGGAGGAATCTAGATGCGGCGACAAACGCGACGACGCCTCACCCAGAACGTCTCCCGTTTCTACCTCGGACTCGGCGTATTCTTTGTCATCGGCTTCCTCTTCTTCGGTACCTCGTCGTTCTTCTTCGCCGAAGAATCACCGGTCAATGAAACGCCGATCAACGAGCTAATCCGGCTCTCGAATGGAGAGACCGTTACACTCCACGCGTCCAGTTACGATACGGAGACGAAGACAATGCGCATTCGGCTCTCGCTCGATAAGACACCGGGTAACACAAACAATCATGTCTTCCGCTATGTCTACAAGGCACGTCCGGATTCCGAGAAGGAAGTTGATTTACTCTACGAACGGAACGACCAATACGTGCTCGAATTGAAGGACGTGCCGAGAGACTTCGACCAACTCGCCCTCCGAATCTATGGGGTGGACGAGTCACAATCAATCGATGAACTCACACCTGAGGAACGGGAGAACAGTCTTTTGACGTCTCTCTATGCCGACCGCCGGACCATCGAACAGGCGAACCACAGTTCATCTGATGAGACAACTTTCACGAGACTATTCGTCGAGGATGAGCTCGCGGAGACCGAGAAACAGTTAGACATGGCGCAGCAGTCGGTCGAAGCGCAGCGGCAACAGATTAACCGGCTCGACCGTGACAAAGAAGAGCTCGAAGGCGAACTCCCCTACCTCTCGCTCGATGAGCAGGTGGAACAGGAGAACGAGATCTTCGACCTCGTCCGGAAGCGCGACGAGCTCACACTCGAACTTGAAAAGATCGAACAGTCGGTTCAAGCACTCGAAGAAAAGCACGACAAACTGCGCGTGCGGCTCCGGGAACTGTCGATTTAAGTGGCACATTTCGTGCCAAATCGCTGGTTTTACTGGCACATTTCGTGCCATTTTTGGACTTTTGGTGATATCACGGAAACCCCAGGCTCTGCCTGGGCTATCACGGGAAGTGATAGCAGTTTCCCCTTATGCTCTTTGAACGAACTTTTAGGACGTCGGCAAAATATAGCCTCTAGAAAGGTGGTCAGGCAGATGGATCTGTTACTCCGCGACATCGACCCCGTCATCGTGAAGCAAATCGATGAGTGGGCGAAGGAACACAACCGCTCCCGGCAACAATATTTGAAAGAACTGATTGCCTCCTGGTGCGTGAACGGCATCCAATCGACGCAGGTCGAGCGGCTCGAACGACAACTCGAAGCGAACACACTCCACCTGAAACGGAGCGCGGACGAGCTCGCCCAGGTGACCCGTTTGTTGAGTGAGGTGATGCAGGATGCGTGAGACGCCGGGTGTCGTCATCAAGTCGAAGTTCAAGGTGCCGGGCACGAAAAAGAAGTCGCGTCGCTACACGACGTACCTAGACTACATCAATCGACCGGACGCGAAAGACACTCGGGAACAGTTCGAGACGTATCACGACTATATGGAAGACGAGACGAAATCGAGCGGTTTGTTCACACGCGAGGAAGATCGATTGAACGACGAAAAGCGTCGCACCGTCCGTGACATCTTCAAACACGCGCAAGAGAACGGGAGCATCCTCTGGCAGGACGTCATCTCGTTCGATAACGCCTGGCTTCGCGAGACCGGTGTACTTCACGACGATCTCGTCGACGAGAAACGATTGATCCAGGCGACACGAAACGCGGTCGATTCGATGCTTCAAAAAGAGAAGATGGTCCATGCCTACTGGACCGGTGCCGTGCATTACAACACCGACAATATCCACGTGCATGTCGCCATCGTCGAGACGAGCCACATGCGTGAGCGTGGCAAACGAAAACCGAAATCGATTGAGCTGATGAAGTCGAAGGTCATCCATTCCCTCGCCGACCGGACGAAAGAACAGGAGAAGCTGAACGCGTTCATAAGAGACGAACTGGTCGCGCATAAACGGAACCGGAAGATTCCAACGCTCCAGAACCGTGTCCTGCATCCCGACCTCGTCCGTCAATTCAAGGACATCTATGAACGCTTGCCGGAAGACAAACGTCAATGGCGCTACAACATGAACGGGATGCAGCCGCTCCGTGAGTCGCTCGACCGTCTGACCGACCGCTACATCGACATTCACTTCAAATCAGAGTTTCAAGCCTTCAACGAGCGACTCGAACAGGAGGTGTCGTTCCATCGTCGCAGCTACGGCGACACGGAGAAGGCCGAGCGGTACCGGACGACGAAACGACAGGACCTCTACACCCGGATGGGGAATACCATCCTCTCCGAGATGCGCGACTTGTCAAAAGAACAAACGATAGTTGAGAAAAATGGAGCTCCAAAACATCCGGTCAGACGTGCATTCAACCAACAAAAAATGTTCAACGAATCACTCTACCGGATTGAGCGGCACATGAACAACGAATTCGAACACTTAAAGAACCAACGTGCTTTCGAACAGTTGGAACGAGACCTCGAATATGGAAAGTGAGGGAGGACGATGGAAGAGTTGAGACAGATCCGTCTTCGATTGAAGCAGGAGACGGTCGTGTATTTGGAAGAGTTCGCCGACGACAAACGCTTCGGCCACCTCGGTCAGGTCATCGACCATATCGCAGACGAGCATAGACAACTGGCCGACGAGAAGTGGGACATGCAGTTCCTCACCCGCTCGATCAGCACACAGGTTTCCCACCATATCGAGGAGTTGGTGAACGAGCAGATATCGACGGAACTCGAACGGATACGACTCGCCGCGAACCGCTCTGACCGTCATGGGCAAATCCTGACAGAGCTCCTGCAGGCGCTCATGCAGACCGAGGGCATCGAGGACATCATGACGACGGATCAGTTCAAGCCGACGTTCCTCGCGACGGCGGAACGTGTCGTCCAGGAACGCATCGAGCATCAAAAACAGAAGAAGGACACTTTAACTTTTGGGAGAGGATGAACCTTATGCGACCACTTGACCGTCCCTTCACGATGGGACAACTGTTGACGCTTCAACCGAAAACCGTCACGGTCCTCATCTATGGAAAACAGTACGACATCCCGATATCAATATCTGAGCAGCAGCTTTTAACTGCCATTGCAAAAGACGAGATCGTCTTGCTTCCCGTCAATTTCGAACGGACACGGCTGTTACTCGATATCCCGGAAACGTCACCACAACTTGAACATGAACTGAACGAATTTGTGGATAGTGATGAATCTGTCACCGACTTGTTGAAGGAAGGAGTCTGACACGATGGCCAAGATGAAGACGAACGAAGAACGGAAAGCCGATCTCGAGGCCTTGACAGAACAGATGGGAAAACAGATTGACAGCTACTTCGAGAGTCCGGAGAAAATTCGGGAACATCTCCAGTTTCTCGGCAAGTTTCATCAGTACTCGATGCGAAACGCGATCTTGATCGAGTCCCAATTCCCCGGAGCAGTCGCGGTCGGCTCTTATCTGTTCTGGGAGAAGCAAGGCGCACAGGTTCAAAAAGGTGAACGTGGCATCAAAGTATTCGTCCCAAGTCCAGTGACGTACGCCCTGCATAAAGATGAGTGGGTGCCGCTCAGCAAGGCATCGAAGCCAATCAAGGACGGCGTGAAGCAAGGACGCATCCCGTCACGCAAGATGATGTACTTCAAAATCGGTCACGTGTTCGAGTACACGCAGACCGACGCGCGCGAAAAAGGAATCGAGGTCTCGGACATTTTCAAACGGTATCACCGGGACGGCGGGATTGAGAACGAACAAGACATCCGTGACGCCTTAACGACGCTCGCGGATGCCCGGAATGTGACGCTATTGGAGGAACCGCTCGATGAGATCGGGACTGCGAAGGGTTGTTACTATCCGGAGCTACATGCGATCGCCTTGAACCCGCGGAACACATCGATTGAGGACGTCAACGTCCTGATTCACGAACTCGCCCACGCAGAGCTACACAACCAAGAGCGGAACTTTGAGCGGAACAAACCACTCACGGCACCCGAGAAGGAGTTCCAAGCCGAGATGGTCGCCTATGTCGTCTCACATCAGCTCGGGTTCCCGACGGACGACTTCTCGCTCTCCTATCTGGCCGGTTGGACGAAAGACAAGGAACTCCTCGACAAGGAACAACTGTTGCAGGAAGTCCACCAGACATCCGCAGCTTTCCTCGATCACATCGAGTCTCATCTCGAGAAAGCTCACACCTTGGAGCAGGAGAAAGAACAGACGCCACTCGAATATCTTAAACAACTGGACCGACGCATGGGATGGAAAGACGTCGACCTCAGTCTCTATGAACGATTGCATGCATTACAAAACGTGTTTCCAGAAGAAGTAGAACCTTACTTGAACGCAAAAGCGGCCCTCGAGACGAACCTGAAGGTGGATCGTGTCGATGAGCCGCTCATGTATATTCATGATAAAGGGTTCGGGTTCCAGTCATTCGGTGTCGCCAACAATCATGACTTCAGTGAAGATGCACTCGTCGCCTATACTGTCGCACTACCCAACCAGCTGTTGATCAGCGGTCACTTCGATCCCGAGAGGACCGTTCACCCATTACATGACCTTGAAAAAAACAATCGATTAGAGAACCCAATTTTAAGGTCTCTTGAGGAGCGTTGGCATGATGTCCTGCTCGTTGAAGAAAAAAAGTCGCTTTCAAAAACAATAAAATTCGTCACCGAACGACAATTGTAGACTATTCCAGACAATGTTCTCTATAAATAAAGATTGTTTTAAAAAAGGGAGAGACTTCGTTCGAAGTCTCTCCCTGCTTGTTATTTAAGCCTTTGACCAGTTGGCGACCATTTCCACATCCGCTGCCACCATAGTGGTATAGATCGGACAACGAGCGTCTACTATCTTTTGAAGTTCTTGTACACGTGCTTCTGTTTCACTAGTGCTTACCTTGGCATCCACAGTGATTTTTTGGAAATACGGACGGATTCCTTCTTCCCCCATCATTCCTCTTGGATCAATGTCGCCTTTCACTTCGAACTCAATCCCTTGTAAGTCAAAATCGATTTCCTTCGCCACAAAGTTTGCAATCGCATTCTCACAACCTGTCAACGAAATCAAAAGTGTTGCCAACGGATTTGCACCTTGATCAGTACCTCCCATATTCTTTGGCTCATCAATAATTACTTCATGATTGTGAGAAATCCCTTCTGTGTACATCCCTTTAGATACTGCTCTGATTTGTTCGACCACGTTAAACCACTCCTAAACTTAAATTAAAATCAATACCACCATTTGATATTGACCGTACCTTATCATGTTGATAATTAGTACTTCAATTAGAAAGTTTATAAGTGTAATCTATCTTACATTATGAATTTGATTAGAAAGAGATTTAGCATATGAAAAAGGAAAAGTAGACCCTATGTAGTTACGAAAATAAACACTTAGGCACCACAAACAAACGATATAAAATTAGATTTACTATTTTTGTGCAACGCCTCGAGCCTCGAAAGATCCTTTCGAAGAGGTAAGAAGCATGTGTGATTCAGCTTACTTTATTTATGTCAGTACATATGTTATATTTTTAAATGGATAATCTATTCAGTAAAGGGGTGCTTTATAATGGCAAGTTCACTTGAATTGTTAAACAAAACTCCAGAGATAACTCTCTCTCGAGTCACAGGGGGAGACTTCTCCTTGAAAGACTCGATGTCCCAAAGCACTGATTGGCATTTAATCATTTTCTTCCGTGGTTCTTGGTGTTCGGTCTGTGTCCAAGACTTAAAAGAGCTAGAAAGTCAACACGGGTACTTTCAGAAGAAAGGAATTCGACTCGTAACAATTTCGACTGATCGCATAGAAGATTTGAAAAAAATGGTGGAAGATAATGCGCTCAGTTTCCCTGTTCTCCATGATGATTCACTTCAATCGTTAAGCGATTACGGAGTGAAGTATCATGGCCCCGATGCTCCATATAACGACCACGGCGAGCATGGGGAACCGGCCTACTTCCTCATCGACGAGAACGGCCGCCTGTTGTATCAACAGATCCAGACGAGCCCATTCGGCCGCCCGACCGCGACCGAGCTCCGGAAAATCGTCCAGTACATCAAAAAGAATCTCAAATGACGAGATGGCGCCGATCCGGCGTCTTTTTTTACGATTGTAAGACCGGTTACAGAAATATGAAACAATTCGCTATACACTTATTATATTAAACCTAAAGGAGTGAGGAAAATGAAACGATATGTAATAAACGGCGTGATCGGTGGAGTGATCGGCGGAATTTTGTTCGGGCTATTCATGCAGATGATGGGCATGATTGGCATGATTGCGGGCATGGTCGGCAGTGAGAGCCTCGTCGTCGGTTGGATCGTCCATATGATGATCAGCGTCATCTTCGGGGTCACGTTCGGACTCGGGCATTTGGTCATCTCGAACCTTTGGACGCTCGCCGTCTTGTTCGGCATCGGTATCTGGATCGTTGGACCGCTCGTCGTCATGCCGCTCATGATGGGCATGGGGACGAACCTTGCGAACGCGTTCGCCCCGGATCAATTGATGAGCCTCGTCACGCATCTATTCTTCTCATTCGTCTTAGCCATCGTCTTCAAACTACGCACTGAAAAACAAGTCGCACCGAAAGCGGCAATACGCTAATGGGGGAACACAGATGAACATCACAACAGAACAACAATTCGAACAACTCGTCTCATCGAAGGACCATACGATCGTCAAATTCTACACGGACTGGTGCCCGGACTGCAGACGGCTCGACGCCTTCATGCCGGATGTCACCTCGACACTCGGTGATGTGCCGCTCCATACGCTCAATAAGGACGAGCTGCCCGCCCTCTCCGAACGTGAGCAAGTGATGGGTATCCCGAGCCTGCTCGTGTATAAGAACGGTGAAAAGATTGGACATCTTCATAGTGCGAATGCGAAGACGCCAGGGGAAGTCACCGAGTTCTTGGCCGCATTCGTCACATCATGACAAAAGGGAGCCCTGTCGCTCCCTTTTTGACCTGTTCATTTAATCAACTCCAGCTCGTCCCATAACGCTTGTCCGGTGAAGACGCGCGCCCCGTCGACGAGCGCCGGCGTCACGAACTCACCGTTTAGACGCAGCAGCTCCTCGACATAACGGGGCTCCTCGAATAGGTTCTTCTCAATGAACGGGATGGCCAATTCGTTCAGGCGTTGCTTGGCCCGATGGCAACGTGAACAGCCGTCGATCGTGTACAGTTGAAGCATGGGACTCCCCCCTTTTCTTCATTATATAGTTTACAATCTAAGGAGACGGTAAGACAGATTACTAAAAAGTGAGGTGACACCGATGGACAAATTAACATTGCTCTCGCACATCAGTTTGTTCGACGAGCTACCGATGCAAGAGTTGAAAGTGATTGACGCGATGAGCCAGATGCGCCCGGTCAAAAAAGGGAAGATCATCGTCTCACCAGATGCCCCGATCCCGGCGCTGTTCTTGTTGAAAGAAGGCCAGGTCCGACTCTACCGGATGAACCAACACGGCAAGCAGTTCACCGTCGATATTTTGACGAGCGGCAACATCTTCGGCGAGACGGCGACGCTCTCGTTGACCGATGACGACTTGTACGCCGAGGCGATGACCGACACGTACTTGTGTACGATCGGAGTCGATGAGTTCGAGCAGTTGATCGAGAAGAGTCCGAAAATCGCCTTGAAGCTGATCAATATCCTCTCTGAGCGGCTGAAAGACTTATACGCGCTCAGTGAAAAGATTGCCTTGACCGACGTGAAGTACCGAATCCTCTACCTTTTGCTCAAACTGAGCGAGAAGAGCGGGGTGCGAAAGAAAGACTGGCAGACAATCAACATCAAACTGACCCATGCCGATATCGCGGCCATGGTCGGGACGACACGCGAGACGACCAGCGTCATCATGTCTAACTTGAAGAAAGAAGGGTATATCAAAAAGGGACTGCGCCTATCGATTCACGCCGACAAAGTGAAGCAGGCGCTAGACGACCTTTAGGAGGGATTCGATGAAACCGACGATTCAAGCGTTCGTGTTCGATGTATACGGGACGCTGTTCGACGTCCATTCGGTCAAGGCGGCGTGTGACGAACAGTTCCCTGGAAAAGGTGACCAAATCAGTCAAATATGGCGGACGAAACAACTCGAATATTTCTTTATTCGTCAGATTTCGGGCCGTTATGAAGACTTCTCCGACGTCACGCGCGACGCGCTCCGGTACGCCTTGTCGGCGGCCGAAGTGACATGGACGACCGAGACCGAAGACGCGTTGATTGCCACCTATGCGGAGCTGTCTCCGTACGAAGAGGTCGAAGACGTGTTGAAACAACTGCAAGACAAACAGACGGTCGTGTTGTCGAACGGGACCGCTGATATGCTTGAGCAATTGATCGCGAACGCGTCGTTCACCGAGTTGTTCGACGAACTCGTCAGTATCGACGGGGTCAAACAATACAAGCCATCTCCGGCCGCCTACATGCATTGGTTCAAAACGACCGACTTGAAACGAGACGAGGTGCTGTTCATGTCCTCGAACGGGTGGGACATCATCGGTGCCAAAAACTTTGGCTTCCGGACAGCCTGGATCAATCGGGATGGCAAGCCGATTGAAGCGATGGATGTGCGACCAGATGCGATCTATGACGACTTGACCGGGATTTTGGAATCGATTTGACAGTCAAGATGACAGATAAAAAGAGAAAACGACCAACAAATTGGTTGTTTTCTCTTTTTATAGCATATAGGCGATGTCGGAAGATGAAGTAGGATACGCAAAAACCATTCGTTTGACTTCTTTAACCGATAGTTTGAATCGAATCGCCATCGCCAATACGTTGATTAGTTCATCCGCTCCACTACCGATGACATGCGCCCCAAGAATCACATCTTCTTCTTCGTCAATGATCACTTTGAACGCCGCCACTTTCTCATTCGTTCGTTTATACGTATACCAGTCGGTCGTTTCTTTATAATTGATTGTCACATTTCTTCCCGAAGCTTTCGCTTCGAGTTCACTCATTCCTACTCTAGCGAGTTTGGGAATTGTAAAAACAATCGTCGGCGTAACGATTTCCTCTAATTTCTTGTGATTACCTTTTAATAAATTCGATGCTACAAGATGAGACTCCCTGCTCGCCATTGGAGTCAAAGGAAGAGACATTGTTGCTGCTACATCTCCTGCCGCATACACCCGTGGATTGGTGACGCTTTGAAGGTATTCGTTGACAATCACGCCCTCGCTTCCCCATCCTACGCTCCCTCTCTCAAGCTCCATATCAAGCGCTGGTTCTCGACCGGCACCGTGCACGATGAGATCAGTTGTCCATCTCTCTTCTTGGTCCGCACGAATCGTTCTAATATTGAATTCATTGTCACTTCGTTCAATTTCTGCCACTTTTGTATCCAAATGCACGTTCACGCCGATTTCTTCCGACGCCTTTACTAGCAAGTCGACCAAGTCTGAGTCGAACTGCCCGAGTGGAGATTCTCCTTTGTGAAAAATATGGACTTCTGAACCTGCTCTCGCAGCAATATGAGCGAACTCAAACGAGATATATCCACCTCCTACGAACGCAATCCGTTTTGGCAAGTCTTCAATTTCTAAGAAATGATCGCTATGAAGAAGTAACTCTTCTCCCTTAATGCCTAACTGCATCGGTTTAGCTCCTGTAGCCAGTAGGATGTGTTTCCCCTCAAGAATTACATCTCCGACCTGGATCATTGATTCGCTCACAAATGTAGCTTTTCCAAAGAACGTATCAATCCCTCGTCTCTTTAACCCTTGTTCCCGCTTTTCAGGCACAGGAATAGTAAAAGAACGCTTAAATTCCAATAAGGTAGCCCAGTCTATCGAGAAATCCCCACTGAAGCCATGTCCGTCCATACGTCGACTCCAATCAATCAACTCAGCCACCCCGACCAGTACTTTTTTTGGGTCGCATCCACGTAAGGCACACGTTCCTCCGTAAGGTAACTCATCGATAATCGCGACTTTCCAGCCTGCTTGTCTACATTTTGTAGCAGCGACAGAACCACCAGATCCGGTTCCAACCACAATCAAATCATACTGCTTCATAGCGCTCGCACCCCGCTTCTTCTATTGATGGACCACTTCCATTATACAAACACTGAAGTAGTTCAACTCGTCCGAGATAACACGTTTCAATTGAAGTCCACTTTTCACACTCATTGTTTCAATATCGTTCATATCGAATTTATATGAATTCTCTGTGTGAATCGTCTCCCCCTCTTCAAACGTGATTATTTCTCCAGCAAGTTCTACTGTCTGGTCAATCATACTTTGAAGATGCATCTCAATCCTTCCAGCCTTATCATTGTAAAATGACACGTGCTCGAAAGTCGTCTCATCAATTCTGCATCCATACTCACGATTGATACGCGTTAATAAATTTTTATTGAACGCTGACGTCACACCAGACGAATCATTATATGCGGCCTCGATGATTAATCGCTCTTTTTTTCGATCTACTCCGATGATCAATAAGTCACCATTCGAAAGGTGCGTCCGAATGTGACAAAGAAAATCAACGGCAGCTGCAGGCTCAAAATTACCAATCGTTGAACCAGGGAAGAAGACGACTGTCCGTTCTGTATCGAGCTTCGGAATCTCAAACGATTTTGTGTAGTCTGCGCTAACCCCTGCCATATCGATGTGCGGGTAATCTTGACTCAACTTTCGTACCGTCTCCATTAAAAAATCTGTTGAGATATCAATTGGCACATAGGCTTTAATCGCATTCATTTCATCGAGTAAAATTTTCGTTTTGGTGCTACTTCCACTTCCCAGCTCGACTAACGTCGTCGGTCGATCAAAAAATAGGCGAAGTGTATCAACCGAAGACCTTAGAATTTCCGTCTCTGTTCTCGTTTGATAGTATTCGGGAAGACGTGTGATGTCTTCGAACAATCGTGACCCTGTTTCGTCGTATAGGAATTTAGATGAGATTGTTTTAGGGTGACGTATCAACCCTGCCACCAACTCCGTCACTGGCGCTTGCCATTGTACGGTAATTTCATTGCCTAGGCGTCGATTCATACGTTGTCCGCCAATCTGATACCACTGAATTGCCAACGCATATGAGGATAAAAGAAGTTACGGTAAGTCGCTCGGATATGTGTACGAGGCGTGACACAAGCCCCACCTTTTAAGACGATCTGATTCGACATGAATTTCGCATTGTACTCTCCAAGAGCACCTTCAAGTGGTTTGCTTCGCGGATACGACATATATGGACTCTGTGTCCACTCCCACACGTCTCCGAATGCTTTCATGAACTTGTTGCTTTCATACTGAGAATCCGGATGGAAATAGCCGTCCTCCATGAACTGCCCTTCTGTCGGAAGGTCCCCAAGCGCCACTTCCCATTCTTGCTCCGTGGGAAGTCGATAGCCGGCCCACCTCGCATAAGCGTCCGCTTCATAAAAGCTCACATGACATACCGGAGCGGATGGGTCGAGCGGTTGAAGTCCGTTCAATGTAAAAGTACTCCATTCCGCATCGTCTTGCTGCCAATAGGCGGGTGCCTCTATTTTGTTTTCTTTCACGAAATTCCAACCGTCCGACAACCAGAATTCTGCTTTCTTATAACCACCGGCTTCAATAAATAACTGGTATTCCGCATTGGTCACTGGACGATTGGCCAATTTGAATGGATGTAGATAGATTTTATGTCGTGGCCGTTCATTATCGAAAGAGAAGCCCGCATCATCATGCCCGATCTCAGCCATCCCCCCGTCAAACGTATGGAACTCGAGCACCGGTGCTTGCCCACGTTCCCGAACAGTTACTCGATTGAAGACGGGACGGATAGGGTTAAATGAAAAATTATAAAGAATATCCATGAGAATGAGTTCCTGATGCTGTTGCTCATGTTGAAGTCCAATCTCGACCAATTCAAAAACTTCTCCTTGCAACTTATCATTCTTAAAAAGCAACTCCATCTGAGCATCAACATGTCGACGATATGACAATGTCTCGGAAACGGTTGGTCTTGATATGTTTCCCCGCTTCGCCTGTGGATGCGGCTTACCGACCGACTCATAGTAAGAGTTGAACAGATGAAAAAAGGTTGAATCAAAAGGAATGTAATCTTCAATGTATTCTTTCAAAACAAATTGTTCGAAGAACCATGTAGTATGCGCCAAATGCCATTTTGTAGGACTGACGAACGAAGAGCCTTGAATGACAAAATCTTCGGTTTCCATGTTTGACACTAGATTCATCGTAGCGGTACGTACCGAGTTAAATTTTTCAATCAAATGTTGTTGGGTTGAGATCGACATGACGCTTCACTTCCTTTTCAGAGGATATAGAACTTTTTCTTTCTTTTTAGATTACCCGTTCTATCTGTAAATGAATGTAAGAGAGCTAACACTTTTTTTCTTTGCTCACATGATAAAATTTGCTTGTTCAAAACAGAAGAGTGTGACTACCATCTAATCGTCCTCGATAGGTGAGGACACATGTTATATTCACCTAAATTTCGGGTAGCATAATCATGTAGTCTTGAAACGCAGGATGAACAGATGATTTGGCATGATCATCATCTTCCAAAATAAATTAGAATTCGTGTCAAAACTGGAAAACAGTGAAGGGATTTGTGAAGTCTAAACATCATGGAAGGGGAATGTTACATGAAAGCACTATTTTTGAACTGTTCGCTAAAAGGCGGGGACACGATTTCGCATACGGAAGGCTTGATGAAAGACATCATCCCCCACTTTGACAAACTAGGTGTCGATTCCGAAATCGTTCGCGTCGTCGACTATAACGTTGCGTTCGGTGTGACGGAAGATGAGGGTGACGGTGACGAATGGCCAAGCATTTTCGAAAAGGTGAAGGCTGCTGATATCCTCGTTATCGGGACACCGCTTTGGCTCGGGGAGAAGAGTAGCATCGCCACTCAAGTCATCGAACGGTTATACGGTGGGAGCGGCTTGAAAAATGAACACGGTCAAGCCATCTACTATAATAAAGTCGGCGGAGTCGTCGTGACGGGGAACGAAGACGGGGCAAAGCACGCCTGCGCCTCGGTTCTTTATGGTCTTTCCCATATTGGTTTCACCGTCCCACCGAATGTCGATGCATACTGGGTCGGAGAAGCTGGTCCAGGCGAATCGTATCTCGACGCCGGTCGCGAAAACGCCTTCACCAAAAAGAATGGACGCTTTTTGGCCTACAACCTCTACCATTTTGCGAAAATGTTAAAGGAGCATCCGATTCCAGTCGAAGGAAACATCATGCCTTAATCAATATAATCGGGTGAATGTAGCCTTCAATTGACTAAATACTTAGATATGTGATGTTAAACCTCTATCTGTATTTTATATTGTGTATCGACCATGTCGAAAGAGCAGTCTCGAAACAGGAGAGACTGCTCTTTCGTTTTTATTTATTCCGTCCTTTCACTTTATCGATCCGAATTTTCTCGATCAACGCGTGGATGATCTGTTCATCTCTTCCACCGAAATCTTTGTTGAAAGGGACTCGCTCTCCTTCGAACATGAAGTAGTCAAGCAGGTATGGGACACGCGGTGTCGCGTGACCCCACGTGTGCTTCGAGCAACGTTCCCACACCTCGGCTTCGAACTCTTTTGAATAACGCATATGCTCGACGGCAGCCTTGACCTCCGATTTCTTCAGGACAAAATAGTCTTCAAAGACGAATTTATCCAGAAGCTCATACCACATCTCCTCGCGGGCCCGTTCTTTAATCGCTTCTACATCGACTTCAACGTGATACGGGGCCTCTTCTTCATTCTTGATGACATCCCGTACTTCCTCTTTCACCGACTCCGGATACATCTCCCACCCTTCGGGCATCCGTTCTTTGATGAACTGTTCGAGCGAATCCTCACTGATCCGATAGCCTTTTTTACGCGACTCGAGCGGTTCTGCCTGGATCACGCCTTTTCGTACCCAGTTGCGGACCGTCTCCTTATGGCTTGTGAGCTTGTTCTTCGATAAGATTTCAAATGCTTCGTCAATCGTATACATACATATCCCCCTTTAACACAACGATGATTTCATTAAATAATACCATGAACATTGTATTAAAGTAAGCTGTTACTTTAATCAATTTCGAATCGATCACAATTTACTGAATGGATACCAAACAAAAACACCATTCGGCCGAATGGTGTTCCTCGCGTGGCATTAGACGCGCCCATGCTCTTGGTTTTGACGTTGTCCTTACGCTCCGTGCCTCCCGTCAGAAAGGGCCAGGAACATAGAGATGCGTTTTAAAGCAGCTCTTGTTATCGGGCCGTCAGGGAGGCAGCGGTGCGATGAGCGACTTCGCCTCCTGGCGCTAGACGCTCACGCATGAGCCCGGATCACCATTCCTTCTCCCATGCGCCGTCCTCGGAGACTCCCCAATCCTCGAAGCGATACTTGATGAGCCAATGGACATGCATCACTTCATATTCGAATACACCCTTGGATAGCTCTGAGACGACGAAACTGACGTCCCCATCCGCCACCACCCATGTCCCATATAGATACACGATCTTGATCGGACGCTCTTCTGCATCCAGATAGATCACCACCCGGAAGTAAGGTGAATTCCGTCCTTCATCGAACCGGACGACCTTTTCGACGCCATGTTCCCTGTCGACGACACGCATCCACTTGGGATGTTCCATCAGTTCCGAGAACACGGTCCGGACGAACGGATCCAATCCCTCGAATGCATAGTCATCAAGTAGCATCTTATTCACAACGTCTCCCCCCTTCCGGTTCTTTATAGAACGATTCCCCGTCCAGAGCCAGTTCAGTCCTTGTTCATGAACCTACAGAAATGAAGACTTTTTAAAACTGTATACACATATACATGTATACACGTATACAAATCTACATGTATACAACCATTCCTTTTTCTTATGTACGACGATTCCGTCGAATCATATTGGTATTGAAAAAGACGGTGAGGTGGGTCAAGCGTTCTCCTTCCTTCACATCACAAAGAAGATCCATGCTCACAAGTTTTAAGTCGTCAAAATCTTCTTGAAGCCGGTCAGGAAGGCGTCGAAGCAACACCTCCGTCATCTCGTCCATCGTCTGTTGGTCTAGTTGGAAATTATCCATCTGAATCATCCTCTCCATTTGATAGCCTAATGATATCTCGCATCCAAGCAGGCAACATCTCGCCTAATTTCACGTAAGCCCTGGTGTTGTTTCAAACAAGCCCTAGGGCTTGTTTAGAAAACATGGTCATTTTCAATAAACAAACCGTGTTTTCACTTCTACTATTTCATCAAACAATCTTCTTACGAGACAGACCAAAACAACGTCCAACCTTCACACACGAACCATCTCGTTTTCGTCATGCGAAAACGGACCTTTTCCCTGATCCCGCTCTATGGATCCAGGCGACAGCAACGCGAGTCGCTGGTCCCGTCAAAGAAAAACGTATGTTTTTCCTCCTTGCCCTTTCCGGACGGACCAGGACCGGTTCACCGGCCCCGCTCCTTTCCATTCAACCCATGTAACCTCGCTGTTTCATGCTGACATATGATTCGTCCGCACCGAGGATGAGATGGTCGAGCACCGGGATACCGATGAGGTCGCCCGCCTCATGTAAGCGTTCGGAGACGAGTATGTCCTCCCGGCTCGGGCTCGGGTCCCCGCTCGGATGTTGGTGACAGGCGATGATGCACGAGGCATTGTTCAAGATGGCGCATTTGAAGATTTCTCTCGGATGGACGACGCTCGAATTGACGCTCCCGACGTGCGCCCGATGGACGCCGATGACCCGATTTTTCGTGTTCAACATGATGACGAGGAACACCTCACGGTCATCATCCCCGATAAAGGATGCCCCGATTTGTCGGGCGTTGTCGGGTGATTGGATGACGGCATGCTCGAGGGCAACCATTTCCTCTCGAACCTCTTGCTTGATACGGATGACCTCGATGATTGACGATAGTTCCATGATGGTTTGTCCCCTTTCGGATAAGCCGACCTCAGAACGAACACCGTTGTGCGTCCTGTTGACGGGAACGCAGCGAGCGTCGGGAGACGGTGCAAGGGCGACCGCAGGGAGAGCCTCAAAAAAATGCGTAGAGCGAACTAAGGGACAGGCTTCCGTAGCCAAGGAGCGAAAAGCCTTGCTTTGAGCCAAAAGCGAAGGAAGACGGGCCGGAGGGCGCGTCATTTTTTTGACGTCCCTTGCACCGACGACCAGCGAGCTAGAGTACGGAAACAGGACGCACGGATCACCGATCATGAAAAAGGCTGTTCAAACGAGACAAACCGGGTATAAAATAAGAACAAATGTTCGTTTTATTGGGAGGATGATTTTTATGACGATGTATCGCGATAGAGGCGAACTGAAATGGATCCCATTTCTCATGCCCGAACACAGAGCCCTACTGACGAAGTATTATAAGGAAATTCAAAAGATTGAGATGCCCGATATCGACGAACAGGTCCTATCGGTCTATGAGAATGTGCTGAATGACGCAATCTTCAGTGGGGATATAGTGGAGGTGAGATATATGGAGGAGCGGGAGATGAAACGATTCAAGGGGTTCGTGCACCGGACGAACTACATGGAGCGGACCGTCGAACTGGCCAATCAGCGGGACGGAGTCATCCATGTTCCATTCGAGGCAATCATTCACGTGGAACAATCGATGGACTAACGCCCTGGCGGTTGTTCGAAGTCTGCGTTACGAAACGAAGTGTCGCTCCTCGACTTTCCAAAGTAAAAAGCATCATTAATATAGTTTTATCGCATCTAAACTAGACTGCTATAATAAAAAAGAAGGCTTGGGCACCTATAAGCGCCATCTTTTTATAAATAAAGAAAAAATTTAAAACATATTGGAGGATATAAAGTGATCACATCAGAGGAAATAAAGCGTAGATTATGGGACGGTGCAAACGAACTGCGCGGCTCAATGGACGCCAGTCGTTATAAAGATTACATGCTCGGATTGATGTTCTATAAGTTCTTGAGTGACAAGACTTTAGAAACATTCAAAGTAACGAGTGGTTTAGATAACATGAGTCAAACTGAATTAGTAGAAGAGTACTCAAAGGCGCACACCGAATTTGGAGAACAGTTAGATACAATGATTCAAAACGTTCTCGGCTACTATGTTGCGCCAGAATACCTCTATCAAACTTGGATTAAAGACATCAATTCCGGGGACTTTGAAGTTCAAAAAGTAACGGATAGCTTAAATAACTTTGAGCGCACGATTGCCGTATCTGATGATGCGAGTGACTTCAAAGGGTTGTTCTCAAGTTCTACGCTAGATTTAACGAATACCGCGCTAGGTAGCAACTTAAACGAACGCAGTAAAAACATCAAAGCATTGATTTTGCTATTTGCAGACTTAAACATGGTCGCTCTACAAAAAGGTGATGTATTAGGAGATGCGTATGAGTATCTCATCGGTCAGTTTGCCATGGAGTCAGGAAAGAAAGCAGGAGAATTCTATACCCCACGACAAGTCAGTGAAGTCATGGCCCAAATCATCGCCAAAAAGACCGATATAAAGTCAATCTATGACCCTACCGTCGGTTCAGGCTCACTTCTCCTCACGGTCAAGAAACATTTAAGTGAAGAGGTTCAAAAAGATCTCGCTTATTACGGACAGGAAAAAAATACAGCGACCTATAATTTGACTCGTATGAACTTATTACTTCATGGAGTCCGTCCAGAAAAAATGGTCATCAATAATGGCGATACTCTCTCGCGAGACTGGCCAGAAGATCCTGAACGTCCGAATGAAGGTGTACAGTTTGATGCTGTCGTCATGAACCCACCCTATTCTGTGAAGAACTGGAACGCAGCGGGTCTTAAGGTAAGTGATCCTCGCTTTGAGGTCGCAGGTGCACTTCCGCCAGACTCCAAAGGAGATTTTGCTTTCCTATTACATGGGCTGTTTCACTTAGGTCAAAATGGGACGATGGCGATTGTATTGCCTCACGGTGTTCTCTTCCGGGGAGGCGCAGAAGGTGAGATTCGGGAACGTTTACTCGAGAAAAACTACATTGATACCATTATCGGGTTACCAAGTCACTTATTTACCAATACAGGAATCCCTGTAGCCATTTTAATCTTGAAAAAAAATCGAGAAACCGGCGAACCTGTACTCGTTATAGATGCTTCTCGCGGTTTCACTAAGGTCGGAAAACAGAACGTTCTACTCGAGAAAGATATCGCTAAAATCGTCGATACGTACGTTGAACGTAGAGAAGAAACGGGCTATAGCCGATTAGTGAAGCGCGAAGAAATTCTTAAAAATCAATACAATATGAACATCCCACGTTATGTCGAAGCGATTGACGAGGAAATCCCACAAGACGTAGACGCACACTTATTTGGTGGAATTCCTCAACAGAACATTGATGGCTTGAAAGTACTGCAGTCCACAGTACCAGATATATTGAATGCGTCTTTACAAGAAGTTCGTAAGGGTTACGTGGAGTTGGTGAAACCCGTTAAGGAGATCTCTACTCTTGTATTCGATGATCCATATGTCCTTGAAAAATCAAAAGAACTTGAAGCTGAAATAACGAATTATATCCATAAATATTTCGATACAATTCGAAGTGTAGAGAGTATCAGTACGTTGCCGCAGTTGATGGAAAACATGTTGATCGAAATCAAAGAAATCCTTTCAGCATTTGACAATATTAATGTCTATGACGGCTATCAAATCATCGCAGAAATCTGGAAAGAATCCTTGTCTCACGACACAGAAGTTATTGCTTTAAGTGATTTCTATAAAGCTGGTCGTACACGTGAACCGAATATGGTGACGAAGGGCTCTGGTAAAACAAAACGAGTCGAGCGCGACGGCTGGATCGGCAGCATCGTACCGAATGCATTGGTTGAAAAACAGCTATATCGCGATGAGCTAGAAGAAATTGAATCCAAGAAATCACGTATGCAAGAAATTGAAGCGGAGCTAGCTGATTTAGTCGAAGCTGCGAAGGCTGAGGATAGTGAGGAATCCAGTGCATTAGGTGATACATTGAATGAAGCCGGTGAAGCTTTTGATAGTAAGGCGCTCAAAGCGGAGTTGAAACAAGTGGTCAAAAACTCAAGTGAATATAAACAACTTAAACATGTTGAACAGTTACTTTCTGAGAAAGCTTCGCTTGGTAGAGAAGTAAAAGCACATGAAAAAACGCTCAAGGAAGTAGCACAAGAACGAATCTTGACTTTGACAGACGACGAAATTGACACCTTGATGTATGAAAAGTGGTTTGGCAATACAGTTAATTCCTTAGTTCGTCTCATAGAAATACCATTAAAAAAGGAATTAGACACGCTTCAGATGTTGCATGATCGCTATGCTGATACGCTGTCAGCCATCGATGAAGAAAGTCGCGACTTAGAATCAGCGTTTGAAGCATTGATGAGTGAACTGGTGGTGAAATCATGACAGAGCAAACAAATCTATTACCAAAGCGGCGATTCAAAGAATTTCAAAACTCTGGACATTGGGAACAACAAATATTCTCCGCAATAGTGACGAGAGTATCAACGACAGGGGAAGAAAATATCTTGCCGCGATTAGAGTATGAGGATGTTGTATCTGGATTTGGAAAACTAAATAAAAATATCTTTCTAAAGGAAAGTCAGAAAAAAGGAATTGAGTTTGAACCCGGCGATGTACTTTATGGAAAACTGCGGCCATATCTTCAAAACTGGCTATTAGCTGATTTTAAAGGTATTGCAGTAGGCGACTGGTGGGTTTTGAGACCTAATGGAATAAAAAGTAGTTTTATCTATAGTCTTATTCAAAGCAATAAATATCAAACGGTCGCTAATCTTTCAGCGGGTACAAAAATGCCACGTTCTGACTGGAACATTGTTGGTGGAACTGATTTTATGGTTCCAACTGCTAGTTTTGAACAGACTAAAATAGGGGATTTTTTCGAAACTCTAGATCACTTCATCACCCTTCAACAGCGCAAACTAGAAAAAACAAAAGCCCTAAAAGCTGCTTATCTTACAGAAATGTTTCCTGCTGAAGATGAGGTCGTACCTAAACGGAGATTTGCAGGATTTACTGAAGATTGGGAAGAACGCTCTTTCTTTGAAAATGTCAAAAATACTATTGACTTCCGCGGTAGAACTCCAAAAAAACTAGGCTTAGAGTGGAGCACGACTGGATACCTCGCTTTATCTGCATTAAATGTAAAAAATGGATATATAGATTTCAGCGTCGACAATCACTACGGAAACCAAGAACTATATGATAAATGGATGACTGGACGAGAGTTAAAAAAAGGGCAAGTATTATTTACTACTGAAGCACCAATGGGAAATGTAGCACAAGTTCCGGATAATAAAGGCTATATACTCAGTCAAAGAACTATTGCTTTTGAAGTGAATCCCGAGAAGATTACCAATGATTTTCTTGCTTCACTTTTATGTTCCCCAAAAGTTTTTGCAGAGTTATCTGCTCTATCTAGTGGTGGAACAGCTAAAGGGGTAAGTCAAAAAACATTGTCCCAATTAAAGGTTAAAGTTCCAAAAAACCTTGAAGAGCAATTTAAAATTGGCACACTTTTAAATGAAATCAATCGCCTTATTACTCTTCACGAACATAAGCTCGAAAAATTACAAAATCTAAAAAAAGCATACCTACATGAGATGTTTGTTTAAAGAGGAGCGGATGTCATGAGCAAAGCACCGAAAAGTGCAGCAGAAAAAACATTTCAAGAGAACTTTGTGAAAGAACTACAGAAATATAAGTGGGAAGCCCCTGATTTCTTAGATGGGAATCAGCAACAAGTTACGGTTGCTGATCTCATTCAACATTGGCGTAAGGAACTGAATCGTATCAATGCCGACCAACTTGAAGGTGTCGAGTTGACGGATAACGAGTTCAAGCAGATCATGGCAAAAGTGAGTCAAATCAGTAATAGCTACGAAGCTGCCAAACTGTTGGCCATTGAAGAATCAAAAGGTAAGATCGACGGAATTTATCGTGACAACAACCCAAGTGTAACGAGAAAACAAATTACCTTGACCATCTTCAAAAAAGCTGAAGTACGTGGTGGCGATTCAAGCTACCGAATCGCGAGAGAAGTACAGACACCGAATAACAATCGTTTTGACCTGGTGTTACTGATTAATGGTCTTCCTCTCATCAATATCGAACAAAAGCGCACTGACAAAACGCTAGATGAAGCATATGGTCAGTTCATGCGCTATTATCGCGATGGTGAATATACTCATAATTTCATGGCGTTTTCGCAGATGATGGTGATTACTTCTGAAATCGCTACTCGTTATTTCGCCACACCGAAGTCAATTGATGACTTTAACCTGAGTTTTGTCTTCCATTGGGCTGATAAAGAAAACCACGTCGTGAACGCATGGGAACAGGTCGTCGCACAGTTTCTGATGATTCCGATGGCGCATCAAATGGTCGGCGATTACTTGGTCATTGACGAAGCGCGTCTTGAAGAAAACAGACGGCATATGCTCATGCGTCCGTATCAAGTGCATGCGTTGCAAGCCGTGGAAGGTGCAGCTTTTGGCTGGGACAATAAAGAAAAGATCCCTCATGGAGGATTTGTGTGGCACACGACAGGATCTGGTAAAACAATCACAAGTTTTAAAACCGCTCTATTCTTGTCTACACGAGCGGGGTTCGATAAAGTCGTCTTTCTCGTTGATCGGCGTGAGCTTGATAATCGTACCAGTGAAAACTTTAAAGCGTATGCAGCGTATGAATCGGTGTCTGTCGATGATACCAAGCATACCTATCAACTTAGAAAGATACTGAAGTCTCCTAAAAATGGCATTGTCGTGACGACAACGTTCAAGCTGAACGCTCTGGTGAAAGAATTAGAAGAGGCACAAGATGCGAGCTTGACCGATAAAAAAGTCATCTTTATTATCGATGAAGCCCATCGAACGACAATGGGTCAGATGATGGGGACGATTCAACGACACTTCAAGAAAAATGGACTCTTCTTTGGATTTACCGGGACGCCACTATTTGATGAAAACAAAATCAAAGGTAAGGTAAATGAAAAAAGTGAAGTGATCAATACGACGGAAAAATTGTTCGGTCCTAAATTGCACCAGTATACGATTGATGAAGCCATCGCGGATAAAAACGTATTGGGGTTCCATGTGGACTATATCAACACCGGTGAATTTAGAAGCTATGACGATTTGAGAGAGCAACTGGTCGAAAAAATAAAAGAAGAAAAACCTGACTTAGCGGACAGAGATATCGAACGCGAAGTTCAAGAGTTGTCCGAGGTCGACGTGGAAAAACAGGCGAAAAAGTTAGGAGTTCTCACTTACCATGACGAGACACATATTCCACGCGTTGTAGAAGAAATTCTAAAAAATTGGGACTTACAGTCACAAGGAAGAGAATTTAACGCGATTTTAACTGTTGCCTATAAAAATCGTGTTATTGCCTATTATGAAGAATTCCAAAAACAGATGGCAATACGTGGTGAACATTTGAACATCGCCATGACGTTTAGTTTTGGCAATGAAAATGACCCTTCTCCCCTCGATCCCGAAATTGTGAAAGAGATGTTTAAGGACTACGCTTCATTCACCGGAATTTCGTTTGTAGCCGGTGATAAGAAGCATGGGGAAGATGCTTATTTTGAAGATCTTGTAGAACGTGCCACTCGAGGCGGAAGCGGAAGAAACCCTAAGAACATAGATCTTGTGATTGTTGCAGATCAGCTCTTGACTGGTTACGATTCCAAGCGACTGAACACGCTCTATATTGATCGCCCGCTTGAACTCCAAGGGTTGATTCAAGCCTACTCGAGAACCAATCGATTGTTTGGTCCAGCCAAAGAATTCGGGACAATCGTTAACTTTCAGTACCCTCGTATTACTCAAGAATTAGTTAATGACGCGTTACGGTTGTATGGTAGTGGCGGCAAAAGTAGCAAAGCCATTGTCGAACCTTACGAGACGTCTGTACAGAAGTTCGCGATAAAAATTGCCGAAATGACTCCAACCTTGCCTGATCCTACAGACTGGCAAACGATTGAACATGACGAAGTGAAAAAAGAAGCCTTCTTACTCGCCTTTAAAGACGCTGCAGAGCAGTTGAATTTAGTCGAGCAATACTATGAATTCCAGTGGGATGATCATGCTTTTGGTATCGATGAACATACGTGGCTACAATATGTTGGGGCATATAAAAACTTAACGTGGAAGCCTGGCGGTCCTCCTCCACCTTCACCTGTAAATGTGTTAGTTGGCAAAACCAAACTAGCAGGTACCCAAGTGATTGATGCCGCTCACATTCTTAGTTTGATTGATTCAAAGATCACCACGTCAAATGGTGTCCAAACGGTAGATAGCGAAACCCTCCGTATCATTTATCAACAGATTCAGGAATTGAGTAACATGGGAGATAACGAGCAAGCCCAACTATTAAGGGAGTTCGTCGATACCGAGTTGGTACCTGGGAACTTATCTAGTAATATGAATTTTGATGAGTCATTTGAGCTGTGGAAATCCACTCAACTGCAAACGGCCGTGAATGCGTTAGCTATGGAGTGGGGTCTAGATAGCGATCTTTTTGAAAAATCAGTTCGTTCCTATTCGCCTTCGCAACCAGACGTTGTACCCTATATCGATGAACTCATCAAAAGTGTTGATTTTGACGCAGCCAACAAACAAGCGGGTAACAATCGATTAATGCATGTCATGAAATTAACTGGGAAACTCCCAGAGCTTATTGCTGAAATCAAGCAACGATATAACTAAGTTAAAAAGTACTCTAGAAAAAATATCGGTCTTAATAACGAACGTTAAAAAGACATTTTTGATAGTTAGTACACATTAAAATGAAAAGGGCTATAAACAGCCCTTTTCATTTTGCCCCCATTGTCTTTTAACTTATCTTTTTATCAATGTTTGTTTTCTGTTATGATTGATGAGTAAACAAACAAATGAACGGAGGTTATTCATGACGAAAATTGGATATGCACGAGTATCAACCTTTGATCAGAACTTGGACTCGCAGCTAGATGAACTTAAGAAAGCCGGTTGTACTAAAATCTTTCAAGAGAAGGCCTCCAGTGTAAAAAAGAGACCAGAATTTGAGAAGTGCTTAGATTATTTACGAGAAGGTGATACCCTGGTCGTCTGGAAGCTAGATCGGTTGGGGAGAACCACAAAGAAGCTTCTTGAATTGATTGATGATTTGAAAGATCGCGGAATCAATCTTCAAATCATTACGTTAGGGGTCGATACTTCTACGGCTGCCGGCCGACTATTCTTCACCATGATGGCTGGATTGGCAGAAATGGAACGTGAGCTGATTCGCGAACGTACAAACGCTGGACTTCAGGCTGCCCGAGCCAGAGGAAGAATGGGTGGAAGAAAACCGATTGATGAACAGGTCATGGCCAGAGCCATAATGATGTATGAAGCAAGAATGACAGTCGAGGATATTACCAAAACTCTAGATATCTCAAGATCAACTTTTTACAAGTACTTAAAAACCCTCAAGTGATTGTTTTTAAGTACTTGTATGTCTAGATACTTCTTTTAGCCATATTGAAAAATGGTAAAAGCAGAGTAATATCATATACTCTGCTTTACTCAATGAGTTTTTAATTAAATATTTTCTACTTTATCAAACCATGGACTTGCTGTTTCTTTTAAAACGGCATTAAGTTCTTCGATGTTTTGTCTGCCTTCTGATCTTAGCCATTCTCGGCCATCTTGTTCACCTTTTTCACCGAAAACATTAACACCATTCTTCCAGGTTGCTCGTCCGCATAATACACCATTAAAGGTAGATCCCGCCTCTTTTGCAAATGTTAATGTATCTTGGAATAACTGCGCTGAAACACCCGCACTTAAAAAGATGAATGGTAACGTCGTAGCATCACTTTGTTCTTTAAATAATTGAAGCGCTTCTTCCCTAGAATGGATAACTTCATCTCCATATCCTTCTACGAATTTCATATTAACAGGAACCTCGACTTTCAGGACGTCCACTTTGTATTGTGGTTTTGAGAATTCCTTCATTGCATCAATCACTTTATGAGGTTTCACCTTGGCATATTCTTTTCCTTTTACATCATCGTTATTGACATCATAAGTCACAATTTCTAAAAAGAAGGGGATTTCTTCAGCCTCACATTCTGAACCAATTCGCTCCATATATACATGTTTATACTCATTAATTTTTTCTTCTTCATCTACATCATAGTAGAGTAAAAATTTAATAGCATCGGCACCAATGTCTTTTAGCCGTTTAACAGACCATTCCTCCAATAAATCAGGCAGGCGTCCTGGCTCTGATGCATCATAGCCTGTTTTTTCATAAGCCATGATGAGTCCGGCATCTTGATGTCTTATTTTCGAAGCGGGTAAGCCATATTCAGGATCAAGTAAGATCGATGAAGCAAAAGGTGTCAGTTCCTCCGATACCATTTTTTTATACGTAATGATTCCTTCATCTCCAATCTCCTGATCACTTGCATTAGCAATCATTTTCTTAAGAGATCCACGTTGGTCAATCGCAAGTGCCCCGATTACTCCGTTTTCATTTGATAATCGTTTCAATGCTTCTAATTTATTCTTTTTTAATGATAGCATAGTAGTAGTCTCCCTTTTTAGTAGATTTCGTTTATCTCAACTAAATTAAAATAGTGCATAAAGTGGTTCAGATTAACGCTTCCGGTCCCAGCTTCTATTGTGTTCAGCATCCCTGCCGTCATCGAGGTTTTGATGGCGGTTTCAATGGGTTCCCCTCTATTTAAAGAAACAGCTAACCCCGCAACTGTCGCATCACCTGATCCTACTGGATTTACCACATTAATTTTTGGTATAATTGCGTTATAGAATCGATCCTTATATTTAACCAAAGCACCTTTACTTCCCATTGAAACCATCACGCATTCAATATCGTTAAATAATTCATGCGATAATACTTCTTTTAAGAGATTTCTATCATTATTGACCTCTTTCCCAATAAGCTGAGACAATTCAGTATGGTTTGGTTTAATGGCAAAGGGCTTTTCCTTATGAAGAAGTACTTGTTTTAAGGATTCTCCCGAGGAGTCAAGTATCACAGGAACGTCTTTTTTATGACTGATGACTAGCATTTGATGGTAGAAATCATCGGGTAACCCTTTTGGCAGACTTCCTGAAATCGTAACAAATGAGGTCTTTGATAATAGACCTTCAAATTTATCTAAAAATGCTTTGCCTTCTTTTAGGGATAGGGTTGGACCCGATTCGAGGATCTCTGTTTGCATTCCTTCGTGAAGAATGGCAATACAATTTCGTGATTCTTTTTCAGTCTTTAAAAAGTCATTTTTAATACCAGCTTTTTTTAATTCTTGGTTGATAAAATCACCAAGGGTGCCGCCAATAACACCAGTAGCCAGAACATCTTCTTCTAATTGTGAAATAACCCGTGTAACATTTAATCCCTTTCCGCCTGCGGTTTTACTCACATGTTCTATTCTATTAATCTCATTTAATTTAAATTGTTTAAGAGGGTAAGAAATATCAACTGAGGGATTCATTGTGACTGATAAAATCATTTCACTGCCTCTTTCTCGTGTTTTTTCTTTTTTTAGCTCTGTTTATGATGAATGTTGATAAATTGCCTTTGGTCCATGTGATCAGCATTTTTCTGCCTAAAAAATGGCTGAACGTATGCCCCGAAGGCAATTGCAGCATCAACAAGGATGTTTAACAAAGCCTTTCATTTCATTGCTTATCATCAATCGTGATATTCGCCCCCATCCCATTTTTCTAGGAACTCGTCAAAAAAGTGAATGTCTCCTGTTTGATGATCATTTTCTGGTTCAAGGGACATAATTTTTTCCACTAATTGGTTGTTTTCCTCTGTTTCATCATATTTTGCTTCGATAAAGTGATCGACAATCTCTAGGATTAAATGTTCTCCAGTAATTTTGCCTCCAACGCCAATGACATTTGCATTTAGTTTTTCTTTAGCATATTTGGCCGTGGCAACGTCTCTTACCAATGCTGCTCTTGCTCCTAGTACTTTAGCGGCTGAATTTGTAATTCCTACACCTGTACCGCAAATCACTACACCTAAATCAGCTTCTCCGGTCGTAACCGCTTCTGCCACCTTTTTCCCATAGATAGGATAATGTGTTCTTGTAAAATCATACGTCCCCATATCAACAACCGTATGTCCTTTAGATTTTAAATGGTCAGAAACTGCCATTTTTACATCTGTTACAATATGGTCACAACCTAATGAAATAATCATCTTATACTCTCCCTCATTTTTTTAATGTAATCCCTCTAAATGGTTTATACGATTTACATCATTTTGTTTAACATATCTACTCGGATTTGATGGCGTCCCCCTGAGTACTTTGAGTTAATAAAGGCCATCACAATACTTTCAGCCAAGCCTTTACCTACAACTTCGGCCCCCATCGTAATAATAGAAGTGTTATTATGGTCCCTTGTCATTCTTGCTGATCGTTCATCAGAGACTTCCGCACAAACGATGCCTTTTATTTTGGTTGCTGCCATAAAAGAACCCGCTCCATAGGAATCGATCAGAATAGCAATTGAATCGCTGCCTTTTTTTACTTCATTTGCGACTAAAACAGTTGAATCTACAAAGTCAACGGCTCCATTTGGTGTTTTATCTATTACATCGATGTTTTTTTCTTCTAAGAAAGTTTTTATATGATTTTTCAACTCTAACCCAGCTTTATCTGATCCTAATAATATGTTCATGTCCATTCACCTCATATTTAATAAATTACTTTTACAAACTCTTCTAGCTTAAGCTTCTTTTCTTCGGGAATTTGATCATCGGTTATTAAAGCAGTTATCCCATCCAAATGATAGAAGCTAAAAAAGTCCTGTCCCCAGATTTTGCTATGATCAGCAACAATGTATTTTTCGTGGGCATTATCTAAAATAATGCTCTGTGTAATTCCTTCCTCTTCATTAGATGTGTAAACTTCATTCCCATGGACGCCATTTGAGCCTATAAAGGCTTTTTTTACATTAATCTTTTTTAATGTATTATTCGCGAAGCTTCCGACAAAGGCTCCAGTTCGAGCTCGATAGCTTCCACCAATTAAAATAAGATCATAACCTTCGTTTTTATTAAAACGGTTGAAAACATGAATGGAATTGGTCACGATTCTTGCAGGAAATACCGTCAAGAAGTCATACACATACTCAATCGTTGTACCTGGACCGAGAAAAATTGTGTCATTTTCTTCGACTAAGGAGGCAATCGTTCTAGCAATTTGTTGTTTTTCTTCTATATTGATGCCTTGCTTCTCAATATGAGTCAGCTCTTTATCCGAAAATCCATTGACAGCCTTTGCTCCGCCATGAATTCTCTCAACTTGACCTTGATCCTCAAGCAGCTGTAAATCTCGTCGAACAGTCATTTCTGTTACATTTAATAATTCAGTGATTTCTGAAACGCGTACCATTCCATGAGTATTAATTAAATTTAATATGGCTTCTAGGCGTTGCTCTTTAAGCACACTGTCACTCCCTTCTCGATTTGTTCTAAAATGTTTGATTTTGTTCCTTTTCCTAGAATTTATCACCTGAAACGATAAATGTCAAACAAAATAATAGGGTGATGCAATGTGTGAATAATGTATTAACAGCCAATGAAAGCGCTTGACAAAAAAATAATCCCTGATATATAGTTTGAATGTAAACAAAAATAAACAAAAAAGAACATAATAGAACAAAAACAAAACATTTCTATTATTTTCACTAAGGAGGATTAGATATGAATAAAGAAGAAGTGAGCATGGTAGGTTTCGAAATTGTTGCATTCGCCGGTGAAGCACGTTCCAAATTATTACAAGCTGTTAATGAAGCAAAAAAAGGCAACCTAGCTGCTGCAGAAGGACTAGTGAAAGAGGCGAAGGAAAGCTTAACAGAAGCACATAATTCCCAAACCCAAATACTAGCAGCAGAGGCTGGCGGGGAATCCATTGAGTTAGGCTTTATTATGGTACATGCCCAGGATCATTTAATGACTACCTTACTATTAAGTGATATTGTTGAACATTTAATTGACATTTATACGAAGGGATGATTATCTATGAACTCCATGATGAATTCCTTAATTACACAAATAGAAAAAATGAAACCTTTTTTCGAAAAGGTTTCTCGGAATATCTATTTAAGAGCGGTTAGAGATGGCTTCATTTCTGGAATGCCGATTGTCTTATTCTCAAGTATCTTTTTACTGGTAGCATACGTGCCGAATATTTTTGGTTTTTATTGGAGCAAAGAAATTGAAACAATATTAATGAAACCGTATGCATATTCAATGGGAATATTGGGCTTAGTTGTCGCGGCTACTACAGCAAAACATTTAACTGACTCATTTAATCGGGAATTGCCAAAGAATAATCAGATAAGTAATATATCTACGATGCTAGCGGCTATTGTTGGATTTTTGCTGTTAGCTGCTAATCCAATTGACGGTGGTTTTGCAAGTGGATATATGGGATCAACCGGATTACTTACAGCATTTATTACTGCTTTTACTGTAGCTAATATTTATAAAGTATGTATCAAAAATAACGTGACAATCAAATTACCTGAAGAAGTTCCGCCAAATATTGCCCAAACGTTCAAGGATTTAATTCCATTTGCAGTTACAACGATCCTCTTCTGGCTTTTTGACCTGGCATTTAGAAGCTTTTTCGAAATAAACTTTGCACAGGCAGTTATAGAACTCTTCAAACCTCTCTTTTCAGCAGCCGATGGTTATTTAGGTCTCACGATTGTTTATGGTGCGATAGCATTATTCTGGTTTATCGGCATACATGGCCCTTCAATTGTAGAACCAGCTGTTGCGGCAATTTATTACGTTAATATTCAAGCAAACCTACAAATGTATCAAAACGGGGAACAAGCAGTAAATATTTTAACACCTGGTGTTCAACAATTCGTTGCTACTTTAGGCGGAACTGGCGCAACTTTAGTTATTACTTTAATGTTCGCTTTCTTAGCAAAGTCAAAACAACTAAAAGCTGTTGGTAAAGCTTCTTCCATCCCGGTTCTTTTTGGTGTCAATGAACCAGTATTATTTGGTGCACCGATCGTTCTAAATCCCGTTTTCTTTGTACCATTTATACTTGCACCGATTGTAAACGTTTGGCTTTTTAAATTCTTTGTTGATGTTTTAGGTATGAATTCATTCATGTATGTCTTGCCTTGGACAACTCCTGGTCCACTTGGAATCATCATGGGTACTGGATTTGCCGGTTTTGCCTTTCTCTTGGCCATTCTATTATTAGTGGTAGACTTTCTTATTTATTATCCATTCTTCAAAGTTTACGACAAGCAAAAGATTCAACAAGAACTTGAAGAAAATAATCATCCTGTCAAAGAAGTAATTGCTCCGAAAAGCGAAACAGTTGTACTTGAAGTTAAACAAGACATAATAACAGATGAGAAAAATGTTTTAGTCCTTTGTGCAGGCGGTGGTACAAGCGGATTATTAGCTAATGCCTTAACAAAGGGTGCAAAAGAATGTAATGTTTCTATTTCAGCTGCGGCAGGAGCCTATGGATCACATAATGATATTTTGAAAGATTATGATTTAGTTATTTTAGCTCCACAGGTTGCATCAAACTATGAAGTGCTAAAAAAGGATACAGATCGTTTAGGAATCAAATTGGTATCTACAGGTGGTAAAGAATATATAGATTTGACTAGGAATCCTGAAAAGGCATTAGCTTTCGTATTAAGCCAATTAGCATCATAAGAGGAGGATATTAAATTGGAACATATCAAAAAACAAGCATTTCCTAAAGACTTTTTATGGGGAGCGGCTTCTGCAGCTTATGAAATAGAAGGTGCATGGAATGAGGATGGGAAAGGTCCTTCAGTTTGGGATGTCTTTTCTCATATTCCCGGCAAGACACTAAAAGGAACAAACGGTGATGTTGCAGTTGACCATTATCACAGATATAAAGAAGATATTCGTTTAATGGCTGAAATGGGTCTGAAAGCGTATCGATTCTCTGTAGCATGGAGCCGGATTTATCCTAAAGGGTACGGTGAAGTGAATGAGAAAGGACTTCAATTTTACGATGATATTATTAATGAATTAATCGCCAATAAAATTGAACCTGTATTAACCATCTATCACTGGGATATCCCTCAAGCTCTAATGGAGGAATATGGAGCATGGGAATCAAGAAGGGTCATTGAGGATTTTAAGAACTTCTCCATTACCTTATTTAAACGGTATGGAGACCGGGTTAAATATTGGGTTACATTAAACGAACAAAATGTCTTTATTGGTCACGGATATGAGGCCGGCATCCATCCGCCGGGTGTACAGGACAGAAAACGAATGTATCAGGCTAACCATATCGCGAATCTTGCTAGCGCAGCTGCTATTAGTGTATTTCATGATTATGTACCAGATGGAAAGATTGGTCCAAGTTTTGCTTACTCGCCATACTATCCATTAGATTCTAAGCCAGAAAATGTATTAGCAGCAGATGAAGCGAATGATTATAACAATTATTTTTGGATGGATGTCTATGCGTTTGGCAGATATCCTAAGAGAATGTGGCGATACTTGGAGGAAAATGATTTACTGCCTGAATTTGAAGAAAGTGATTGGCAGTTACTTGAGAAAGCGAAACCAGACTTTATGGGAGTAAACTACTACCGGACAGAAACAGTTGTTGCCAATCCACTTGATGGAGTTCAAATGAACCATGCATTTAATAACACGGGTGAAAAGGGAACAACTCCTGAGAAAGGGGTTCCTGGCCTGTACAAAATAGTAAAAAATCCGTTTACAGATGCAACAAATTGGGACTGGACCATTGATCCAACTGGTTTACAAGTAGCAATTACCAGAATTACAAGTCGATACAATCTTCCGGTTCTTATTACAGAGAATGGATTAGGGGAATTCGATACGGTTGAAGATGGCAGAATTCATGATGACTATCGAATTAAATATTTGCGTGATCATGCGAAGGCGATTCAAAACGCTATTGCGGATGGTTCCGAGGTGATTGGCTATACACCTTGGTCTTTAACAGATTTACTCAGCTGGTTAAATGGTTATCAAAAACGATATGGATTTATATATATTGACAGAGATTTTGATGATAACGCATCAATGGAGCGTATAAAAAAGGATAGCTTCTATTGGTATAAAGAAATCATCAAGTCAAACGGGGAAAAATTAACTTCTGATGTTCAAGCATTAATTTCAGAAGGGTTAGCGAAGTAATTTCATTAGAAAATTTTTATAAACAGAAAACAAAAGTGAACTGCTCCCCGTCAAGTAGACAGGGCAAATAATGAAAACCAAACTAGGCGGCTTGAGACCTGTATTCGACAGGGCTCAAGCCGTTTAGCCGTTTCTGGAAACGGTCATGGTTGTAGAACGATATGTAGGTCTCGATGGCCGATGTGAGTTCGCTATAGGCCTGAAACTCACGCAGGTAGTACATCTCGACTTTCAGGGTACCCCAAAAGCTCTCGATCGGGGCGTTGTCGATGCAATGTCCGACCCGGGACATGCTGTGGGTCAGCCCCGCGTCTTCTACCATGCGTTTGAACCCTTTCGATGTGTATTGATATCCTCGGTCGCTATGGATCATCGGACTCGCTCCTGTACGGAGCCCCGCGATTGCTGGCATCATCGTTTGGAAGACGAGCCCGTTGTTGTTAGACTTCCCGATGCGATAGGCGACGATCGAGCCGTCATACAGGTCGATGATCGCGCTCAGATACGCCTTCTTCCCGTCACCAAATTTGAACTCGGTGACGTCGGTACACCATTTCTCGTCAGGTCGGGACGCGCTGAATTCCCGATTCATCAGGTTCTCTGCCACATGTTGTGGTGACGACTTTTTGTGCCGTTTTCGCTTCTGGCGGATGACCGAACGGATCTCATGGATACGCATGAGACGATAGATGCGCTTCTCATTGTATGCCGGCAGGCCATGCTGGCGTCGTCTGCGATTGACCGTCATGGTGATCCGTCGATAACCGTAGGTCCCGTTCACCTGGTCGTAGAGGAGGCGGATGTCTTCCAATAGGCTCAAGTTCTCTTCTTCGCGTACCGAGACGGTACGCTTCAACCATTTATAGTAGGCGGCCCGTGAGACCTGCGCGATCTCGCACAGGAGCACGACCGGGAACGTGTCGGTCGTCGACATTTCCTCGATGACCATGTATCGCAATTGTAGCCTGATCTGGCTGATCAACCTCTCCTCTCGATTTCCTCCAACTTTTTTAGGAACAGGTTCTCGGCACGAAGGCGCTCGTTCTCCCGCTCGATCTGTTGAATGCGACGTTCGAGCTTCTCCTCGTTGGTCAGTTCCTCTTCTTGCTTCGTCCGTCCGCGCCGGTCCTCGAGCCCGTGCACGCCGTCGGCGTCATATTTTTTCGTCCACCCATAGACCTGTTGGTACGACACGGCGAATACCTCGGCCGTCCGTTGTCCAGGCAATACCTGACTATCTCCATGCGTTCCTCGAATGTGGTCTTTCTCCCTTTTGTCATAGCTCGATCCATCCCTTTTCTCGAATCTGTTAACTCGCTATGACTAGTATACTTCTTAATCCATTTTCGAAGAACAGATCCATCACTGATTTGATAGTTGGAGAGGACTTCCATCGTGGTGGCCCCGTCGAGGTAGTCACGGACGGCCGCGATTTTCTGTTCATTGGTGTACAGTTTCCATGTCTTCGATTCCTTCAATGCGTCACTCTCGCCGGTATCGAATTTCACTTTCCACACCCGGAGGGTATTCTCGGAAACGTGATGAGTCTCCATGATTTCCTTCCATGTATGCGTTTCTTCTTCCATCATGCGCAGTGCAACCAGTTTTTGTTCGATTGAATGCCGACTTCTCGCCATAAAAAAACACTCCCCAATAGAATAAACAGATTTGTTATTTCATCTGTCTACCTATTGGGTAGCATATCAGACTTGATTTGTTTATAGATATTTCGTTGAGAATTGGGATGTAAGTGTGCCTCCGGCTCCTCTAACAAAATAATTGGATGGTAACATTTATCCTCAGAACCTCTCAACTTTATCTGCCCGTCTACATAAGATAGTAAAGTTAAAAATGTAACCCAACTTCGTGTACCCATACCATGACTATTCATAGGAAATACGTCTGAAGATTCATCTTGAAAATTGATTACCAAATTTCTTCCTAAGTCATTCATTTTTTGAGTTACAGGATGGATAAGAATTTTTGAAGCATCGGCATCCAAAGTCTGAGAGACCATCCCAAGCTTTTCAGATAAGTGCTGCAATACATCACTTTCATTAACGATTTGAGAATTAATTGATTGTAGCTCTTCCTCAAATCTAAGTAATGAATCTGGATCGATTTTAATGTCTTTAACCAACTTAGCAAAGTAAGAAAACTTATCTCTCATGTCCGCGACAATATCTCTTCGAGCATCTAAATAAAAAACGGGTAATGCTTCAAAAAAGTTCTCTCTAGGAACATCTCTAAAATAATCATTATACTCCTCAATATTTTCATTCTCAGGCCAATCCAACAGGGTTTTTCTCTCTACTTCAAACTCACCTTTAGAACGATTAAACATAATCGTGGCTCTAATAGAAACGGATTGATTAAAATCATCATCCACGGAAATAAACTTGCCAAAGTGCGTTTGCCATTCAGCGCTAAACTCAACTGGCATCTGAGAAATTCTATCGCTATCCACGAAAGAATCAACAGAAGGAAGAATCAAAACGTCAATAATTGCTTTCCTAGACTCCTACATCAGAAAGACGATCACCTGAAGCACGGTAAATATCTTCTGATGATACAGGAAATCTTGAATCAAAAACCGCTCTAATAGCAGATAAAAAAGCCGTCTTACCAGCATTATTGGCACCAATCAATACACTTTCAGAAGAGGAAGTACAAGAAAAGTCAGCAGATAATAAAGATCGAAAATTACGAATACGAACAGCAGATAACATCAAAGACATCTAATCACTCCTAAGCGTAGTTATTTCAAGTACTGCAAGGGGGAGTAGAGACCCACCCACCACCGTATCTATAAATGTATTGGAGTTGAGCTCATTAAATTCGATTGCACCAGGGAAAAGAACTACATTATCTTTCTTAACCAACATTATCGTTGTCTTGGCACATCTTCCCCTTCCTTCTACTTCCTTTGTTATTAGTCCTTCTTCCACCATAACAGCAACAAGGCGTTTGAATGTTGCGTATGACAAGCACTTGGAAGGGTCTACTGATGATGTGATTAAAGAAACAAGCGTTCGTTGCGCACCACAAATACACCCTCCGTTTTTGCGTAAAACTGCAAGGACGTCTTCTTTCCATTCATCTAGATGACTATATGTACGTTCTTCACGCGGTTTTGCACCTTCCCAGACTTGGTACTTGAACTCGATCCCAGACAATGTCTCGATCCAATATGATGAAGGACCGAGCGGAGAACCAGATTTGAAAGCGCTCTTTACTTTACGTTTAACTTCAATTTGGCGAAGTGAGGGCCTATTCTTTTCATTCCATTGATAAAGTAACGACAGGGTTAGGTTTTCTTCGTATCCTGCAGCCTTGTAAGCGAGAGCAAGGGTATAACAAGTATTGTCACGTTGGCCCTCTTCCACTCCTTCTAATAGCTTTAGGATTGCTGGGTGAGATAATAAATCCGTCGAGCCTAAAGCCACATTACCTCTCTTTGACTGATTCTCTTGCTGCTCGGTCAACCATTCGCAAAGGTCGTCAAAAGACACGCGTTCTCCCGAACGAAAAACGGTGTTCTCTTCTGTCGGTAATCGGAACCAACGTTCAGCACCTATCGCTTGAAGATCCGCGTTCATCTCCTCAGCTATCATTCGTTGGACGCGTTTATAATGGTCCACTACTTTTGGGAATGCGCGTCTTGGCTCTCTCAAGTACCAATACACATGAAAACCACCTGACGGCGTCTTGACGACGAGTGATGGTGTCGGCAGGCCTGCGCTCGTCACCCGGTCCATAACGTCCGGAAAAATCATCCCTGCATTCTGCGACGTCTTGACATCGATGTCAATCACCATGGCGTTCAGCCAACGCAAAGAGCCCGCATGACGTTGGTCATTGCGATAAAAAGTGTTCGGTGTGAAATATGTATACTTTTCTTTTGCCCCAAAGAGTGAGCGGTATGTACGGATGGCACGTGGTTGTGTGAACTCCTGACAGACAAAAATCCATCCCAGGTCTTTGCTGTATCCGGTTCTCTCGACCTGAGAGGCCCGTTTCGGAGCTTCCGTCAATTGGTCTCGATAAAGATTTCTCAATACTTCCATGCCACATCCTCCTCCCTTCTGTTCTATGGCTCATCGTAAATTGTTGCGTATCCATTTATCTGAAATACGATGAACATTGTCGAGAAGAAAGAACAATGCTAAAATGATTGCATAAGAAAGACGCCTTTGTTCGTCACGTTTTTCTTTTGAACAACGCATGAAAAAGGATCAGTTCATCGTATTATGTTTTTAGGAATCTAGGTTTCTACAAATCTATTCATGATGGCTGGTTTAGGGTGAAGCGTTGTTAAATACACAGTCTGACTACTAAGTCAGATGATTTGGATCTGATAACGGGCAGGTTATCAGATTTTTTTATGCCGTTTTTTCCTACGGGAAAGAACTTCATAATCCTATGTTTTCATAAAAGAAACCGCTTAACAACAGCTTTTTTTCGCGTTTATGCTCATTAAAAGAAATGTATACATGTAGATTTGTATACGCGTATACATGTAGATTTGTATACATGTAGATTTGTATACATGTAGATTTGTATACATGTAGATTTGTATACATGTATACAAATTAAGAATTGATGATTCACTACAAACGTTGGTTTAAAGCCATATTTCAGATGTTTCCATTTCCGATGTATACATGTATACATGTAGATTTGTATACATGTATACATGTATACATGTAGATTTGTATACATGTAGATTTGTATGCATGTAGATTTGTATACATGTATACATGTATACCGTTTTTCAACATTCATCTATATTAGATCAGTATGGCTGAACACCCAACAAAGTAGTACTATCTCCAAAGACATTCAGACGAATTGTGGTCACATAAAAAAAGAGCATGCTCTACTG